>VHCC01000054.1 GCA_016882185.1 Candidatus Pelagibacterales bacterium
GCTTATCATTAACCCCTGGTACATCGGTCATAAGCAAAAGTCTTTCAGCTTTAATTTGATTAGCAATCGTTCCAGCTGCCGTATCCGCATTAATATTATAAACTTGTCCTTTAGCATCCATTCCCATAGGCGCTATCACAGGAATAATTTTTTCTTTAAGCAAGTTATTTAAGATCTTAATATCAATTTTCTTAGGTTCACCAACAAACCCCAACTGTTCATCAATCGCCCTATCAATATGAATTATATTATTTTTTCTAACGGTTACGGACTCTGCTTTACCTCCATAATGATTTATAGCATCTCTTAGATCAGGATTTATTTCATTTAACAAAACATCTTCAACAACTTTAATAACATTTTTATCAGTGACCCTTAGTCCTGAAATAAATTTGCTTTCTAGATTTTGAGCATCTAACTTAGTCTTGATTTGTGGGCCTCCTCCGTGAATGACCGTTACATCAATATCTAATTTTCTTAAAATAGCTGCATCTTGTGCAAATGCTTTTGATAAACTTTGGTCAGACATTACTTGCCCACCGTATTTTAGAACTATTTTTTTATTTTTATATTTATTTAGATAAACCGAAGCTTCTTCAAGTGATGGACCAAGTTCTGGCCAAAAAGACTTTATGTCCATCAAACAGTCTTCACCGTAGTTTTTTTCATGATGTAATACTGCTGAGCCATTGTTAAAATATTACTAGCAGTCCAATAAATCACAAGCCCCGATGGAAAACTTGCTAACATAATTGTGATAATGAAAGGAAACCATGCAAATATTTTTGCTTGAATCGGATCTGGTGGTGCTGGGTTTAATTTTTGTTGAAGATACATAGTGATGCCCATTAAAATTGGCCAAATCCCAATCATTAAAAATGTAGGTGGCTCCCAAGGAATGAGACCAAATAAATTAAAAATAGTTGTTGGATCGGCAGCTGATAAATCTTTGATCCAACCAAAAAAAGGCGCATGACGCATCTCAAGGGTTACAAAAAGCATTTTATATACCGCAAAAAATATTGGAATTTGTACTAAGATCGGCAAACACCCTGATAATGGATTAACTTTCTCTCTTTTATAAAGAGCCATCATCTCTTGCTGAGTTCTTCTTACATCATCTTTATAAAGCTCTTTTATTCTTAACATTTCTGGCTGAAGAACTTTCATTTTGGCCATGGACTTAAATGAGTAGTTAGAAAGTGGAAAGAAAACGATTCTTACTAGTGCGGTTAATATAATAATAGCCACTCCAAAGTTTCCAACAATTTTAAAAATATAGTCTATTACAAAAAATAAGGGTTTAGTAATAAAGTAAAACCAACCCCAATCTATTGCTAAATCAAAACGGTCAATTTTTTCTTTTTCAGCATAATTGTCGATGGGATAAACTTCTTTTGCTCCAATAAAGATTTTGATATTTCCTGTTGTGCTCTTTTGAGGGTTAATTGTATTAGGTTCTGATATTATAAAATTTGCTTTATAATTATTGGTATAAGAATATTCGCCCTTAAATGATTTACCGCTTTCTGGAATAATAGCGGACATCCAATATTTATCAGTAATTCCAAACCAACCACTTTTACCATTATAAGTTTTCTTTTCTTTTTCTACCGCTGAATAAGTTTCTTCTTTTAGGTTTTTATCAACAACACCAATTAGTCCTTCATGAAGAATATAAAAATTTTCTGTAGTAGGCTTTGCATTCTTAGTGATCTGTCCGTAATGGAATAAATCAACCGCTCTATTTTTATCATTTCTTACTGTTTCAGTAATTTTAAATAAATATTTGTCATCAATTTCAATTTTTTTTGAAAAAATTAATCCTTCTCTACTATTCCACTCTAAAGTAATTGGTGAATTTGGTGTTAATTTCTTACCTTCTTTAATTTGCCAAAGACTATTATTGTCTGGAACTTTGATATCAGATTTAGTGGTTGCCCAGCCCGACTCCACAAAATAACCTTGTTCATATTTTTTTGGACTAAGCAGAACAATAGGTTTGCTATTAGGATCTAATGTTTCTCTGTAATTTTTTAGTATAATATCATCAATTAATGCGCCTCTTAAAGATATAGAGCCAGATAAATTCTTATTCTCGATTAATACTCTATCGCTTTCTTTTAAAGCTTCATTTCTAGAAATAGATTTAGCTGGATTTGCTTTTGAGGGTTGAGGTGCCTCTGGCTTTTGAATACTTGTTTGAGTTTCTGTTTTTCCCTGAATTTCGGCTCTTTTCCTTTGAGCCTCTTCAGGATTTTCAAAATAGAATGACCAACCAATTAAGATTGCAGTAGACAATATTACAGCTAGAAGAACGTTTTTATTTTCCATCTTTAATTTTTCTATTGATTACTGGATCATAACCAAATCCGCCGCCTAAAAATTTAATAGGGTGACATCTTAAGATCCTAAGAATTCCTTTTAAACTTCCTTTGATAAATCCAAATTCTTTTAAAGATTGTATAAAATATTCTGAACATGTTGGATCATAATGACATGCGTTATGAAAAAAGGGTGATATTAAAAATTTATAAAATTTAATAAAGCCTGTTAGAATTAAAGAAAAAAGTTTATCAATTTTTTTTATCATTATTTTAACGAGCTAAATTTATATCCAAGTTCTTGAACTATTTTATTAAAATCAACATCATATATTTTTGATTTTGCAAAAACAGCATACTTATATTTATTGTTAAATGAATCAATCTCAGTAATCGCTTTACGTGCAGCCATTTTTAATCTTCTTCTAATTTTATTTCTTTTTACTGCATTTCCGAGCTTTTTAGCTGAAACAAAACTCATATGAATTTTATTTATTTCAGGAGTAGTTTCTTTGTTGGCATAATAAATAGTAAATAAATCAGAGCTTACTTTTTTTGCTGAAAGAATTTTTTTAAATTCAGAATTGCCCTTAAGACTTTCAAATTTTAGAGTCTTGGGCATGACTTAAGCCGATACAGATTTTCTTCCCTTAAATCTTCTTCGCGCAATAACTTTTCGACCACCTTTAGTTGCCATACGTGATCTAAAACCGTGTCTTCGTTTTCTTACTAATTTGCTTGGCTGATAGGTTCTTTTCATTGTGATAATTAGAATTTGGCTATTTATAAGTAAATTGTTAAATCATGTACAGTAAAAGTTTTTATTTAATAAGTTTTAAAAATGACGCAATTATCAAAGCTTAAAATTATTTTAGGATTAATTTATCTTTTAATTGTAGCTTTCGTTACATACTTATTTTTTTATTATGAAATTTACAATTATGTAAGTTCTGATTTTATAAAGAATGATAGAAAAGTAATTATTACTTTTATTGAAAAAAATATTTTTATCTATTCTTTTTTATTTTTTTTATTCTCTTCTGTTTGGTTTTTTTTACTTGGCTTTGGTTTTCCACTTGTAATTGCGGCGGGTTTTCTTTTTGGTTCTTTTTTAGGATCAGTCCTATTACTTATGGGCTTTGCTATCGGCTCAACAGCTTTATATATTTTTGCAAATCATTATTTCAAAGATTTAGTATTTAAGTATTTTTCAAGTAAATATAAAAGTTTAGATAGTCACTTTAAAAATAATGACTTTGCATATTTATTATTTTTAAGATTAGTTCCAGGTATCCCATCGCAAGCAGGAACATTGATTCCAATATTATTTAATATGAAACTTAAAAAAATATTTCTTTCAAATATTTTTGGTCCAGCTCCCGGTACATTTATTTTTGTTAGTTTAGTTTCAGGAATTAGTTCTAAAATTGAAGAAGGGGTACAATTTAATTTAGATTTACTCTCAGATCCAAAAGTCTCAGTACCCTTAACAGCTCTCGGTATAATGGTTTTAGTGGTTAATTTTATAAAGCAGAAATTTTTTAAGAGTAAAATTTGAATACATTTTTTAAAAATAGTTTTTTAGATATTAAGGATATTTGTTTACCTTTATATAAAATATTAATTCCTTTTATTTTCATCATCAAAATTTTAGAAGAGATTGGAATTGTAAAGATTATTTCAAATTTCTTTGAGCCCATCGTTCAATTAATGGGTTTACCTTCTGAGTTTGGTATTATTTGGGTCACAGCTATTATCGTAAATGTTTATGCTGCTATTGTTTTATTTATCAATATTGTACCAACTTTAGATTTAACAGTTGCACAAGTTACAGTTTTAACTTTAATTATTTTAATTGCTCACAACATTTTAATCGAAAGTGCAATTTCAAGAGCTGCTGGAGTATCCTTTTTTTATGCATCGTTTTTGCGAATTGGGATTGCTTTTTTAGCAGGATTTATTCTTAATAAAATTTATTTTCATACAGGATATTTACAGGAAAAGTTTAGTTTGGTTTTGGAGCAGAGAACAATTGTAACAGATTATTATTCTTGGTTCTTAGGGCAAATTGAAAACCTTATTTATATTTTTTTTATAATTTGTATTTTAGTTTTCTCGTTAAATATTTTAAAAAAAATTGGTGTTGAGCAACTTATAAAAAAAATCCTTGAAAACCCATTAAAGCTTATGGGCATAGGATCTGGTGCTATTAATATAATTATTGTGGGCTTGACTATTGGTCTTCAATTTGGAGGCGGATTATTAATAAAGGAGGCAAAATCCGGCACTGTTGATAAACAGAGTATTTTACTTTCCTTGTCTTTATTAAATTTAATTCATGCAATTATTGAAGATACAATTTTAATGATGATTATTGGCGGACATATTTCAGGAGTTTTATTTTTTAGAATTATATTTTGTTTAATAATCGTTTTTTTAATTCTTTATTTATATAAAAAATTCAGTGGATTATTTAAATTTGTCTTTGTTAAGATTTAAATTTAGAAGCACAAAAAGTAGCTATTAATCCCGCTATTCCTAAAAAAGAAAATGCTAAAATCCAATTCGTATTTTCTCCAATAGGCTCATGATTATTTGTAATATCAATGATAAATCCAAAAATAGCTGGAGTTGCCGATCCAAATCCAATTCCTAAAATTGAACGATAAGCAATAGTTCGGCCAACACAAAACTTTGGAGTACTTTCTGTTAAAGCTGCTGTTAATACACCAGAGTCTCCAATTGCAAAAAAACTATAAAGAATCGAAATGATAATAATAAAAAATATATTCAATTCTACAGTCCATCCAATTAAAAAAGATAAACCTGCACTTAATAAAGAAAAAGATACTAATATTTTTTTTCTACCTAAGCTATCGGATAAATAACCTGCGATAACAGATGAAAAGACCCCTGATAAATGTATGGAAAAACCGATTAGAATGCCAACGCTCAAAGCAGTCATAGATATCTTATTTATGATAATGATACTTAAAAATACAGGCAGCCAAGACCAAAGCCCAAATAATTCTATAGCATGCGCTGTGTATCCGGTTATTAAAAATTTTGTTTTTTTGTTTTGGTTTAGGAAAAATTTTTTATTTGATTGAGGAAATAAATAATTTTTAAAACAATCTTTATAAACTGCAATTGAAAGAAAAACTGCCCCTATTAGGCTAATTAAAGAAGCATTTAAAAAACTAATTTTATATCCATAATTTGTTGTGACAATATAACTAAGTGTTAAAGATAAAGCATATCCAAATGATTGACTGCCAAGCATAATTCCCATGGCTGTACCTTTATTTTTTGATTTAAA
>VHCC01000055.1 GCA_016882185.1 Candidatus Pelagibacterales bacterium
TTTGCAACGACAGGTTTGATTTGAAATAAAAGAATGAGAATGATTAATTTAAGCAGTTTAAATCTGGCATTCTTATAATAAGTATACCCTTTGGATTTAATAGCTGTCTTAGATAAATTCATTGGTAAATTATTATAATAATTTAACTAAATTACTTAATTATTTTTTAACTTATCGAATGAATAAATTTATTGAAAATATTAACTTAGTGGATGCTTGGAAGATCAGCATTCATGATCTTTGTCCATACTGCAACAAAGTCTTTGATGAATTTTTCTTGATTGTCATCTTGCGCATATAATTCTGCATAAGAACGAAGGATTGAATTCGATCCTAAAACTAAATCTGCTCTTGTTGCAGTAAATTTAACTTTATTAGATTTACGCTCAATAATATCGTAGCTATTTTTACCCGTTGGCTTCCAAGAATATTTCATATCCGTCAGATGCACAAAGAAGTCGTTGGTTAATGCACCTACTTTATCGGTAAACACACCGTGTTTTGAATTTTCAAAATTAGCACCTAACACTCGCATACCACCAATTAAACAAACCATCTCTTTTGCGGTCAGTCCTAATAAGTTTGCTCGCTCTAATAATAATTCCTCAGGCATTACTGAAAAGTCACCTTTAACATAATTTCTAAATCCATCATGACGTGGCTCTAAAGGTTTTAAAGAGTCTGTGTGGGTTTTTTCTTCAATGGCATCACCTCTTCCTGAACGGAATGGAACTTTTACTTTTGATCCTGCTTTTTTAATAGCTTTTTCAAGTCCAACAGTTCCTGCAAGGACAATGGTATCTGCAATAGTTGCACCTGCTTTTTTTGCAATAGCCTCTAAAACTTTTAATGTTTTTGCTAATCTTGCAGGTTCATTTGCATCCCAATTTTTCATTGGAGAAAAACGAATTCTTGCGCCATTTGCGCCACCTCGTTTATCAGTTCTTCGATAAGTTCTAGCGCTATCCCAAGCAATTACGATTAGATCGCTAACACTTAAACTTGTAGCTGCGATCATTTTTTTAACTTTTTTTACGTTATATTTTTTCTTTGGAGCTTTCACATTGTTTTGCCACGCCAAATCCTCTTTTGGTGCCCAAGGGCCAATGTAATTATCTCGGTTACCCATGGTTCTGTGAGTTAATTTAAACCAAGCTCTTGCAAAGGAATCTTCAAAAAATTTTGGATCTTTATAAAATTGTTCTGAAATTTTTCTATATTTTGGATCCATGGCCATTGCCATATCCGCATCGGTAAACATTAATCGAGCTTTTTTTGTTGGATCAGCAAGATCCAATGGTTTTTTTTCTTCTTCAAGACCAATAGGTTCCCACTGCCAAGCGCCTGCAGGACTTTTTTTACTCTCCCACTTATAATTAAGTAAAAGATCTAAATATTGATGATCCCATTTATCAGGATTTGTCGTCCACGCACCTTCTAAACCAGATGTAATTTGATTTGCACCTAATCCATTTTCTTGATTCCAACCAAAACCTTGCTCATGAATTTCTGCAGCAGCCGGCTCTCTTCCTAAATTTGCAGGATCACCATTACCATGCGCTCGTCCAATAGAGTGTCCGCCAATTGTAAGTGCTGCGGTTTCAACATCATTCATTCCCATTCTGCCAAATGTTTCTCGCACATCCATGGCAGTCCTTAATGGATCAGGAATACCTTCTACTCCTTGCGGATTAACGTAGACTAATTGAAAATGCGAAGCGGCAAGGGGAGCTTCTAATGATGAACGATCCTGTGGATCTGCATATCTATCAACGGCTAGTGGGACTGTTTCTTTTCCCCAGTACACATCTTTTTCCGGTTCCCAAATATCTTCTCTACCAAATGAAAATCCAAAAGTTTTAAAACCTGCATGCTCATATGCCATGGTTCCTGCAAAACACATTAAATCTGACCAACTTAATCTATTTCCATATTTTTTCTTAATTGGCCAAAGTAAACGTCTTGCCTTATCTAAGTTAGTATTATCTGGCCAAGAGTCTTGTGGTGAAAATCTGTGTGAGCCAACATTAGGACGACCATCAAACTCACGGTACGTTCCTACCTGATGCCAAGTTAATCTCACCATTAAACCAGAATAGGTTCCAAGATCTGCAGGCCACCATTCTTGGCTGTCGGTCATTAATTTTAGTAAATCTTTTTTTAATGCTTTAAAATTTAATTTTTTAACTTCTTTTCTATAATTAAAACCAGGAAGTGGATTAGTTTTAGTATCGTGCTGATGTAAAATATCTAAATTAATACTATTTGGCCAAAGTCTTGATGTATTAGATTCGCCAGCTTTGGTAATTCCACCATGCATCACTGGGCATTTGCCCGCTCCATTTTTTCCTGACCCATTAATTTTTTTGTAATTTTCTGTACTCATAATTTTTTTGAAAGGACCTGTGTCTTATCAAATAAAGTTTAAAAAGTTAAGTAAACAATAAGTTATTTCTACTTTAGGTTTAGTTCCTTTGTTGTAAAATGCCGTAGATAAATCTAGTCCATGCAAAATATTAAAATTTATTACAACCAATCGTGCTCCATTTGTAATAGTGAAATTAATTTTTATAAAAAAAAAATAACAAGCCCTTTATTTGAGTGGGTAAATATTAATGACAATATCAAAGCATATATTGAAACTAAAAAGACAAAGGATCAATTAATGCGAAGGATGCATGCTTTGGTACATGGCCAGTTATATCAAGGTGCTAAAGTTTTTTTAATAATTTGGGAAGAAATCGATTATTTAAGAATTTTAGCTAAAATATTTGGCAACCCAATTATATATCCATTTTTTTTTATATTTTATGAAATTGTTGCTTTGCCATTATATTTAAAAGCAAAATATTTAAAATAATTATAGACTTTCTGCAGTCTGTTTAACGTCTTGTAAAAATTCTGTGCGCTCATCAGGAGTTACAAAGGGTACAGCAAAATACCTTCTATATTTAATATCTCTTATTCCACAGATGTGAAATACACCTCGTTTTAATCTTCGAATAGGTAAGTTTAAAAAAAAAGTTGTGATTGCAAGTCGTGGGGATCCATAGGTACAAAAAATTACTGCATTTTTATCTTTTAAGTTGCCGATGGGGTAACCATAATTTCCCCAAAGTTTTTTAAAAGTGAATGCAAAAGGAGGAGCTAATACCTTATCAATCCAACCTTCCAAAATAGCAGGCATTCTAAAATTCCAAATGGGTGCGATGAGAACAATAGTATCTGCTTTTTTAATTCTATCACGATGCGAAAGTGTTATTGCATCAGGGTTTTCACCTCTAAAAACAGGATCAAAATTTTCTTTATATAAATCTACACAATCTACTGAATGCCCTTTTTGTTTTGCAGTTTCAATAAAAGTATCTCGAATGGCAGCGTTAAATGACTGATCACTATAATGACCATAAACAATAAATATTTTTTTCATAACTACTCAATAACTATACATAAATTTAAATTTTTAATAGCCAATAATCTGAATAAATTAAACTATTCGCCCCATCTAACCTATAAGTCTTAATTTTTTTAATTTTAAAACCTGACTTTCTAAATTCTCTAATACTTGAGGCAGCTTCTCTTCGATATTTTATATTTTTCCACCAAGACGTGTTTCCAGTTTTTAAAGTCACTAATTCCTTAATCATTTTAAGTTAATAAATCTTTAACATAAATTTAATTTTATTATAAAATAATAATTATGAAAATTGCATCTTTACGAAATATTAAAAGTTTCAATGAAAATTTTGCATTTGGAACCGAAACTCCGATTAGTGAAATAGCTTTAGCATTAAAGGATAAAAAGATTGGTGCAGTTCCCATAGTTGATCAAGATAATAAATTATTAGGTATCGTCTCTGAGCGAGATATTGTTTCAAAACTGGTCGTTGAGGCAAAAGATGCAGATTTAACAACTGCTAAAGAGATTATGACTAGTAAAATTATAACTGCAAAACTAAGTGATGATATAAATTACACCATAGACGTAATGAAAAATAATAATATTCGTCATATACCCGTCTTAGATGCGAATAATCGCTTAACAGATTTCTTTTCTATTCGAGATTTTCTAAGAGCTGAAATACAAGATAATTTAGAGATCAAACAAAAACATAAAAATGTTGTGCGTTATCAAATTATGGTGTCTGTGTTATTAATTGGATTGACTATTGCTGGATTTTTTTTTGATATTTTTGAGAGAAAAAATTTAGTAGTTATTTTTTCTGGACTCTTTTTAATTATTGGAATTTCAGCAGTAATGACTATTCGTGATAATAAACGGTATAAAAGCGAAGATTAATTATTTTTATCACTGATCCAGTACATTTCGCCACTCTTTTTACCTGCAGAATTTAAAATCGGTTGATTAATTAATTTTTTAATTTCATCATTATGTAAAATTTTTAAATCCCTTAATAATCCTGCAATTGCAATTTCAGCGGCTTTCATATTGCCATCTTTAATTTTTACAACAATTGCCATCTTTTCATCTGGAATAATTGCAGAAAATACTCCATCGGCTCCATTTTTAACTAAAATTCTTTTCTTGCTACTTTTTGTTAAAATAGAATTCACACTTTCAGAGCCACCAAATAATTCAGGATACTTAACGCAGCACTCAAAAACTTTTGTCGCTGCCTTTTTATCTATTCCCTCTAATTTTGCAGGATCTGCAAATTTAGTTAAAGCATAGGCAAATCTTTCTAAAGCCAAACTTGGCGCAGGCAATCCACAACCATCAATGCCAATATGATTTATTTTAGTCTCAGATAATTTTTCTAAATTTTGAATAAATAATTTTTGCACAGGATGTTTTGGATCTTGATAATTTAATGTTTTAAATTTTTGATGAATACAAATGGATAATTGTCCACAGTGTTTGCCTGAACAATTATTATACACTTTAGATTTTCGTCCCTCATGGCGAACAATATAATCTTTTCTTTTTGGACTAAGTGGCCAAGCTGAACCTAAAGTTAAATCATCTTCATCTAATTTTAATTCCTTCAACCACAATTTTACCATGTCCACATGAACGATTTCCGCATGATGGGAAGATGATGCAAGGGCGATATATTCATCTTTTAACTTTAATGCTTTATCTGTGCCTGTGGTGATAATGCCAAATGTTTGGATGGGTTTTAGTGCTGATCTTGGAAAAATTTCAGCTTTCGTATCACCCCATTGTTTAATTATTCGGTAATTTGAATCTATGGCAATGGCGATACCTTGATGAATATTTTCAATAACTTCACCACGGGTTACAGCAACTAAATCAGCAAATCTTGTTTTACTCTCTTCACTCATAATTAAAATTTAAAAAACTTAACGATTAAAGGTAGGACGAGGTTTAAATACCATCCAACAGATAATGTAGATAAGAATAGTTACTCCATAAAATAAGGCGCCAATGATAAATGCAAATCTAAGCCCCCATTTACTAAATCCTAACTTATGTGCGATCCCCGCACAAACTCCAGCAAAGAATTTATCATCACTACTTCGATACATATTGTTATCTTTATCAGCCATAATTTTTTTTATATAAATTATTTATAACTTTTCAAATCTAAAATTATAACTTTTTAAGTTCAGCTTTTAAAAAT
>VHCC01000056.1 GCA_016882185.1 Candidatus Pelagibacterales bacterium
TGTTTTTGAGTTTGTCTTATATTTTTAAAGACGGGGCCAGGAGCTATTGCATTCACTCTAATTTTAGGTGCTAATTTCATGGCTGCAGTTTTTGTTAGTATGTGCAATCCAGTTTTGCTTATAGTATATGAAAAAAAATATGGAGTTAGTTTAAATATTCTTTGATCAAGAATGTTTATAATAGATTTATTTTGAGATGGATTTTTAATTTTAGAAAATTCTTTAATAAAAGTAGCAGGAGCAAAAAGATTAATTTTTATATGTTCATTCCAGCTTTTTTCACTAAAATTTAAAATACTATCGTTATTAAAAATAGAAGCATTGTTAATTATACAATCAATATTGCCTAACTTTTTTTTTACGGAAGCAATTAAACTCTTTATTATTTTTGCGTTTAAAAGATTACCTTGAATATGAACACATTTTACACCGCATCGTTCTATTTCTTTTTTAAGAACTTCAGCTTGTTTTTTTGATTTATTAAAATGAATGGCAATATTCCATCCCTTTTTTGCAAAATATAAACATAGTGCTTTACCAATTCTTTGCGAAGATCCAGTAATTAAAATATTCTTATTCATTTTATCTTTTCTTTTTTGCAACCATTCCAGCCCTACCTTGGGTTGATCGTCCTATTAATTCTGTTTTTACATCATTGTTATAAACTTTAATTTTACTACTCATATTAATTTCTAACTCCATTTCTTGAAGTTTTCTTATTTCATCTCTTATTTTTGCTGCTTGCTCAAATTCTAAATTATCGGCAGCTTTTTTCATTTCTTTTTCTAGCATTTTTAGATGTTTTTTAAGATTATCACCGATTGGGATATCATTATTAAAAGTAACGTAATCTTTTTCAAATACTCCCTCTAAAATGTCATTAATTTTTGATTTGATAGATTGGGCAGTTATTTTATTTTTTTTATTATATTCTATTTGCTTAGTTCTTCTTCTATTAGTTTCATTGATAGCCTTTTTAATACTTTCTGTTTCTTTATCTGCATATAAAATCACTTTGCCATCAATATTCCTTGCCGCTCTTCCGATGGTTTGTATTAAGGATCTTTCAGATCTTAAGAAACCTTCTTTATCAGCATCTAAAATCGCAACAAGAGCACACTCTGGTATATCCAATCCTTCTCTTAAAAGATTAATACCAACTAAAACATCAAATATACCTAGCCTTAAATCTCTTATTATTTCAATTCTTTCTAGCGTATCAATATCAGAATGCATGTAACGAACTTTAATTCCATTTTCATCAAGGTATTCTGTTAAATCTTCAGCCATTTTTTTTGTAAGAGTAGTAACTAGTATTCTTTTATTATTTTTAGAAACTGTAATGCATTCGTTTAATAAGTCATCTACCTGATTTTTAGCAGGTCGAATAAAAATTTGAGGATCTATAAGTCCAGTTGGTCTTATAATTTGTTCTGCAAAAACTCCTTTGCTTTGTTTTAATTCCCATTCACTTGGAGTTGCGGAAACAAAAATTGTTTGAGGTCTCATCAAATCCCATTCTTCAAATTTTAAAGGTCTATTATCCATACAAGAAGGAAGTCTAAAACCATAATCAGATAAAGTTTTTTTTCTAGTATAATCTCCTTTGTACATACCGTTTAATTGAGGAATTGTGACGTGGCTTTCATCAACAAATACTAAACAATTATCAGGAAGATATTCAAATAATGTTGGCGGCGGTTCACCAGGATTTCTACCAGATAAGAATCTAGAATAATTTTCTATTCCAGCACAACTTCCTGTGGCCTCTATCATTTCAAGATCGTATCTAGTTCTTTCTTCTAGTCTTTGTGCTTCTAAAAGTTTTTTTTCATTTCTAAATTTTTCTAGAGTAATAATTAATTCTTTTTTTATTTCTTTAATTGCTTTTTCTACTGTTGGTCTTGGAGTAATATAGTGACTATTTCCGTACAATTTTATTAAATTAATTTCTTTATTGTCGGTTCCAGTTAACGGATCAAATGACTTTATCTGCATTATTTTATTATCTACAATTGTAATTCTCCATGCCTCATCCTCATAATGAGATGGGAAAACTTCTATATTTTCACCCCTAACTCTAAAAGTTCCTCTATAAAAATTTTGATCATTTCTTTTGTACTGAAGTTCAACTAGTCCTTTAATAATCTTTTCTCTTTCATAGCTCTCATTTTTTTTAAAAACCAAAGTCATTTTACTATAAGAGTCGACAGATCCTAATCCGTAAATACACGAGACACTTGAAACAATAATCACATCATCTCTTTCTAAGAGTGACCTTGTTGCTGAATGTCTCATTCTATCTATTTGTTCATTTATAGAAGCTTCTTTTTCAATATATGTATCTGATCTTGGAACATAAGCTTCTGGAGTGTAGTAATCATAATAAGAAACAAAATATTCAACTGCGTTATTAGGAAAAAAATTTTTCATTTCACCATACAATTGGGCAGCTAAAGTTTTATTTGGAGCGAGGATTAAAGCTGGACGATTTAATTCTTCAATGATTTTAGCCATTGTAAAAGTTTTTCCAGAACCTGTGACTCCAAGCAAAACTTGATTTTTTTTTTGGTTTAATATTTCTGTTTTTAAAAAAGAGATAGCTTTTGGTTGGTCACCAGCAGGAGTGTATTCAGTTATTAGTTGAAATTTTTTTCCTCCTTCTAATTTTTTTAAAGAAAGTGCTTTCGTATTTGTTTTATCTAATATATTAGTTTCCGAAAGATTTTGCATATTCCAAAATATAATTAATTTAGATGTCTATACTATCAACTTCTTTATCGAGAATAAAAGAATCTCCTACAATTGCAATTACTCAGAAAGCTAGACTCTTAAAAGAAAGTGGAAAAGAAGTAATAGCGCTGGCATCTGGAGAACCGGATTTTGACACCCCTGATAATATAAAAGCAGCTGCAATTAAAGCAATAAAGGATGGTCAAACAAAATATACGCCCGTTGATGGGACTCCAGAGTTGAAAAAAGCAATAGTTAACAAATTTAAAAAAGAAAATAATTTAAGTTTTGAAGTTGATAATATTACTGTTGGCACCGGAGGCAAGCAGGTAATTTATAACTGTATTCTTGCAACAATTAATCCCGGAGATGAAGTTATTATTCCAGCACCTTATTGGGTTTCATATCCTGATATGGTTTTATTAGCTGGAGGAACTCCAAAATTTGTAGAATGTGATGAACAAAGTGATTTTAAAATTTCTGCTAATCAGCTTGATAAATTAATAACAAACAAAACAAAGTGGTTTATTTTAAATTCACCAGGAAATCCAACTGGAATGTGTTATTCAAGATCAGAACTAATAGAAATAGTTAAAGTTTTAAAAAAATATAACCATGTAAATATTTTAACAGACGATATTTACGAACATATTCTTTACCAAGATAAGGGTGCAAATGATTCAAGACTTGTAAATATTTTAGAAATAGACGATTCTTTAAAAAACAGAACCTTAGTCGTAAATGGTGTTAGCAAAGCTTATGCTATGACTGGTTGGAGAATTGGTTATGCCGCAGGTCCAAAATCTTTAATAAAAGCAATACAAATAATTCAATCTCAATCAACAACCAATCCATCCTCTATTAGTCAGGCTGCTGCTGTTGAAGCTCTTAATGGTGACCAAAGCTTTATTCATTCTAGAGCTTTAGAATTTAAAAAGAGAAGAGATTTTGTTGTTAAGGCTTTAAATAGTACTAACGGATTAACCTGTGTTAATCCACAGGGGGCATTTTATGTTTTTCCAAATTGTAAGAAATTAATGAATAAAAAAACTACTAGTGGAAAAATTATTAAAAATGATACAGATTTTGCATCTTACCTATTAGACGAGACTGGAGTTGCAATTGTTCAAGGGTCAGCATTTGGACTTGAGGGTTATTTTAGAATTTCCTACGCAACCTCTATGCAAATTTTAGAAAAAGCTTTAATGAAAATTAAAACTTTCTGCGAGAGTCTCAAATAGTTTTAGTGATTAGACAAATGTTTTTCGGCTTCAAGGGCAGCCATACATCCCATCCCCGCTGCCGTAACAGCTTGTCTATATAATTTATCTTTTACATCCCCAGCCGCAAATACCCCTGGAATATTAGTTTTCGTAGAGTCAGGCTGAGTTATTATGTAACCACTATTATCCATATTAATTTGCCCCTTAAACAAAGCAGTTGCAGGATCATGTCCAATTGCAACAAAAAGTCCGTGTGTTTGTAATTCTGTGATTTTGTTTGTTTTAATATTTTTTAATTTAATAGCAGTTACACCTTTAGGATTTTCTGTCCCAATAATTTCTGAGACAACGCTATCCCAAATTAAACTTATTTTAGGATGTGAAAATAATTTCTTTTGTAATAATTTTTCTGCCTTTAGTTCACTTTTTCTATGAACGAGTGTTATTTTTTTTGCAAAATTTGTAAGAAACAAAGACTCTTCAACCGCAGAGTTTCCACCTCCTACAACAACAACATCCTTGTTTTTATAAAAGAAACCGTCACAAGTTGCACAAGCAGAAACACCAAATCCTTTATATTTTTCCTCTGAGGGCAAATTTAACCATCTTGCTTGTGCGCCAGTTGAAATAATGACGCTTTCAGTAAAGTAATGTTTTCCTGAGTCTCCAATTATCTCAAAAGGTTTTTTATTAAAATTAACTGTAGAAATATGATCTTCAATAAATTTTGTTCCAACTTTTAGTGCTTGTTCTTTCATTTGTTCCATTAGCCAAGGACCCTGAATCACATCTGCAAATCCTGGAAAATTTTCAACATCAGTTGTGATCGTTAGTTGACCACCTGGTTGGGAACCAGCAATTAGAATTGGTTCAAGCATCGCTCTTGCAGCGTAAATTGCAGCTGTGTATCCAGCAGGGCCAGATCCAATAATAATTAGTTTATTTATCTTATCGACATTCATTGTAGATTTTAATTAATAATACTTATAATTAATTATCATTTTAAACAATGAGATATTTTAAAGCATTATTATTAACAGAGGGTGCCCATGGCATGGTGAGCCAAGTAGAAGGTTTAGCCAAAGCTTTAAAATTAGATTTTAATCATTGTTTTGTAAATTTAAAAAGACCGTGGAGATATTTTCCTATAAATTTAGTCCCTATTAGTAGGTCTGTTATAGACGGAAAGTTTCCAGAGCAAATAGAAAATCAAATACTTATTTCATGTGGTAAAAATAGTATTATTTCTTCTTTATTTTTAAAAAGAAATAATAAGAATTTATTTAATATTCATATCCAAAATCCTAAAGTTAACTTTTCAAATTTTGATTTAATTGTTGCACCGGAACATGACCAAATAATAGGCAGCAACGTACTAAGCACATTTGGAGCTCTTCATTATATTACAAAACAAGAGGTGGAAAGTAGTAATAATTTTTTTTCAAAATATAATTTATCAGAAGAAAATAAGATTGTTTCTTTAATCTTAGGAGGTCCTAATAGATATTATGATTTTAATGAGATCGATCTTGGAAATATTTTTTTATCAATAAAAGAT
>VHCC01000057.1 GCA_016882185.1 Candidatus Pelagibacterales bacterium
AAACAAAACAATTTTGCATCATCACAAGCAAATGAAATGATAAAGTACCAAGCCTATATGGTAGCGGGAATGGACAAATTAGTTGAAGCAGCTAACGCTGGTAAAACAATACCACTAAACATTTCAGAGGTTCAATCTAAAATAGATAAATTGGCATTTAAACAAATGAAAATGGCATAATAAGATGGCAACAATTTTAGAATTATTTAAAAATAAAAAAAGTGACATTTACAGAAATAGTAAAGTCTATATAGAAAGTAGAGGCATACTAAATCCACCTCGTGGAGCAGCCCTATTGTTGTCAAGCCCAAATTTTATAGCAGACTTAATTGGCTCCCAAGTTTCAGGTGTTGTAAAAGGTTCCGCACTTAGACCTTCAGATACTATATTTAGAAATAATACTCCATTTTCTAAACCGATAATTTTAAATCCATTATTAGGAATAAAAACCGCTGTAGAATCCGGCACAAAATATTATGTAAAACCATCACCGGCGCCTGATTCATCATTTTCAACTTCACTTTTTAAACAGGGTGCATCAAATATACCTAATTTACTTTTAAAAGAGGCTAAAAAAAGATTACCAGATGCTACTAAAAAATTAAGAAAAGAATTATTTAAAAGAAAATTAGAAAAAGAAGATAAAGAAGATGAAAAATCACCGATTACACCTACGGATAATAAATACGAATATTATAGACCAGCAAAATTAATTGTAGGAAAAAGTGGAAAATATAAAGAAGAAGAAAGAAATTATACCAAATATATTAGAAAAGAAGGACTATTACAGGACAGAATCGTCGTAGGAGACAAAATATATAATAAAGGCGTTAGTAGATTCGATGAAATAAATACAAATGTTCAAGAAAAAATATTTGAAAAGAAAGATTACAAATATAGTGATTTTATAAAAGATAACCCATCAAATGCAAAACAAAGCGTTATAATTTTTTCTCCATACGGTAAAAATTATTCAATAGTATTACCTGCGACAGTATCTTCATTATCGGAAGATATAAGTCCAGAATGGGAGAGTTCAAAATTTTTAGGTTCACCTTTTAATGTTTACAAATTAAATGGTGTTGAAAGACTCCTCAGTTTTGATTTTAAATTGTATTATGACTCTGCAGTTGAAAGGGATGTAATGATAATGAAATTAAATTCAATTAAAGAATTAGCATTTCCAAATGATGAAATTTCAGCAATTAAATATGCGGGTGAATCAGAATTTACACAATTGGCATTTGCACCAAATTTCGTATACGTCACCATTGGTGGATATATAAATAGATTGTTAGGTGCAGTTGATAAAGTTACAGTCAACGTTGAGGATACAGTAACTTGGCATAACGATAATAATTCAGAACCACATCCATCTGTAATTAACATATCCTTTAGTATGAAAATTATTGAAAATCATACTATAACGACAGGAACAAAAACATCAAGATTTAATTACGATTTTAATGGATTAGGAAATGGTACAATAGGAACTGCAATTGATAAGGTTTAGAACCTAAAAATTAAATAAAATGGCAAGTAACAGATACATATACAACACAATTCTTAAAAAAAGAGATGAAAAAAGATATTTGTCAACAACAATTTATCCTAAAATTAAGCCAAATAATAATGATATTTATATTATAGTTGATAACACAGATAGACTAGATTTACTAGCCAACAAATATTATAATAATTCTGAATTTTTTTGGATTATAGCTGTAGCAAATAATATAAATAATGGTGATATGTATTTGAAAGAGGGTACACAAATAAGAATACCATCTGATATCGTCACAATATTAAGAGATTTTGAAAAAATTAATAAATAAGTTATATGGGATTTCCATTTATCAAGCCATTTGAGGATTATATAAAAGAAAAATTAAATAAAAGGTCTGCTAAAGGATTTGAAAGTTATGGGACTAATAAACCGTTTGTAATATTATCATCTCCTTTTATTGTTACACAAGAAAATATAAAAGATGATATTACAAAAATAAAACAAATATTAAATGGTGCAAAAGGAATAAAAACATATAATGGTTGCAAAATTAAAAATGAATTAAATCCTGAAAATTTATATCCTACAGGGTCATCTTATATTGGTTATGATTTCGATGGTAAAAAAATAGAAGTGGTCGGTGAGGAAAACAGAAGATTACCACCACCTATAATAGAATCAGTTGAGGTAGATACAGATGGTGATAATAATACATTAAAAAGTGCAAAATTAAAAATAAAAATTTTTACTTTAAAACAATTGGAAATGTTTGAATTGTTTTTTTTGAGACCAGGTGCATACTCTTTAGTGGAATTTGGTAGTCAAAGTCTTAAAAATGAGCCAGAAGGACTTACTGCAATAATATCAAATAATAATTTTGAAAATTTTATAGCCGAATTTAAAAAAAACTTTTCAAGAGATAACCAATATAAAGGATTATACCAAAAGAAAATAAAAAAAACAAAAGGATATTATGATTACATAGCAGGAACGGTTACTGAATTTTCTTATACAATCGCCGAAAATTTAACATACAATGTAGATTTAACAATATCAAGTGCAAATACTATGTTATATTTTTTACCACCGGCACCTAAAAAGCAAAGCTCAAAAACCAAAACGCAAAATAAAGAAAATAAAACATTCTCAAATTGGATTAATAAAATACAAGCCGAATTGAATATTAACATACCAGATGGATTAAAAATTGAAAAAAATTACAAAAAAGAATTTTTTAACTGGGATGTAAAACCCACAAAGCAAGAGGAGACAAAAGTATCAATTGAACCATACCTTTCGATGAGATATATTTTAGAATTACTAAATGGAATCGGTGTTTTTCCTGAAACAGAAAAAATGGTAAAAATAGATACTTTTAAAGATGATAAAGGGAATAGTTGTATACCATGCGAAACAAGTGGTTCTTTAATTTCATATTCCTCAGATTTAATAATTCCTGGCGATATACCTCAAATTACAATGACAACAAAAAAGGATGAAATAATTTTTAAAAGAGAAAATAATAATATAGTTACAAAACCATATCCAATAAATGAATATGAATTTAAGATACAAAGTAATAAAAAAAATGGAGAAGAAAAAAAGGGAACATATGGTAATATATTAAATTTATTTATAAATTATAATACATTTTCACTAATTTGGAATAAGTCCTCCTCAAAAATTGAAATATTAAATCAATTATTATCATTAGTAAATGAAAATATGTTTGGTCTTACTAAATTAAGATTAGGTAATGAGCAAGAGAATGACCCTACCGTAACAATTAACGATTTATGTATTACTCAGGAAATACCACAACCACTAGATTTGTACAGATTTAAAATCGGGCCA
Source organism: Candidatus Pelagibacterales bacterium (assembly GCA_016882185.1). Lineage (GTDB taxonomy): Bacteria > Pseudomonadota > Alphaproteobacteria > Pelagibacterales > Pelagibacteraceae > Fontibacterium. The sequence continues at coordinate 3,362 of VHCC01000057.1, forward strand.
TCTGGCTCAATTGTGAAAGGATTTGAATTTACTTTTAATTTAGATGATTTACAAATGGGGCAGGCTTTTTTTGCAAATATATCAAACGCAAATAAAATAAATGAAGGTAAACCTGAAGAAAAAATTACATTAGATGAATGTAGTAATAAATATAGCTTTACAAATACAGGCTATGCTCAATTTGATAGTAGTATATTTGCAAACGCAGATGGTTTTGTTTCATTAGATAAAGCTAATTATGAAATACGATTGCAAGAAAAAAAGGAAACCGATGAAAGAGCAAAGGAATTAAGTATTAATTTAGTCCCAAGTCCAGAAAATGTAGAAAAGGAGGCGGCAACAAAAGAAGATAAAGATGTAACAGAATCTTTAAATAGTAAAAGTGTAAAATTTAAATTAGGCAAAGAAACCGTAACACTTATTTACAAAGATAAACCATTTTTAACAGGAGGTTTAAATATTAAAACTAATCAAAAAAAGAAAACATCTGCTTTAACTTTTTTAGAAATTACAATGATTATTTCGGGTACTTCAGGTATAAGTTGTGGTGAAATTTTTAGAATGGATGGTGTACCTGAGGTATATAACAAAAATGGATTTTTTCAAATAACAAATGTAAAACATTCATTAGATAAAGAAGGTTGGAAAACATTATTGGAAGCTGGATATAGAATAAATAATGAATAATGTATAAATACGAAAAAAATATATTTGACTTAAATACTCCAAATACAATAATTCCTGTACCGAAAGAGGCAGATTATAAGTTTGGTTTTATTGAGAGATATTTTGTTAAAAAAGCTAACGATAAAAATGGTTTTATTTTTGAAGTAAACGAAACTGATTATGAAAAATATTTAGAAAATCCATATTGGGTTGGGGATAAAATTATATGGAGAATTACAGGTCCTCAAAATCCTATTTATAAAAATAATGGGACTTTGGATGATAAAGGTGTAATATTTTCAAACAAATCTGCATTAAGTATCGCATCAAAAAAATTACAAAATATATCTTTATATTTGCCAAACATATTACAATTTTATAAATAATTTGGTAAAATAAAAATAAAATCGTATATTTAATTATAAATGGTTATTAATATGAACAAATACAGACACTTATCCGAAGAAGAATTACAACAAATGTCTTTTGATTGGAGATTCAGAGGATTTACACAAATTGAATTACTTACCGAATTGGAAGTTGATGAAATTAACGAAGAATTAAATAAATTACGTTTAGAAAGAAATTCAGCTGAACCTGAAAAATGGCAGGAATACGAACCATTTATGTACCCCCACAAACTTTCTGACAAATTAGCAAAATTATTTTCACATCCAAAAATTATTGAGGCATGTGAATTTTTAATGGATGGTGAAGTTGTTGGAATGCAGACATGGGCATACTTTAAGCCAAAGGGTGAATTAGGTAGAGACCAACATCAAAATGGATTTTATACAGGTTGTGGGCATAACGAAATAATTAATATAGCATTGGCCTTAGATAATCATGATCCAGAAAATGGTTCGGTATGGAACTATGAAGGCTCTCACAGATTACCAGTATTACCTATGGAAGATAATGAAGAAAGAAAAGCAACAAATACATCCAATTGGAGAAGTGAGAGAGGAATTAGTTGTGTAATGCCAGAAGGACATGATTTTCGTAAGGTAAACGGTTATTTGAAAAAAGGGCAAGTTGCATTATTACACTCACACGTTGTTCACGGTTCTGACCCTAATAAAGATACAACGAGAATGAGAAGAAACTTTTTAGCTGGATATCTGAAAAAAGGTGCGTATTTTAGGGCCGGAAACCAAATGAAAAGGGAACCAATTGATATTTACGAATTAAGACAAAAACATTGGGGAGAATAATTTTTGTAATCCCAAATATTTTTAGTATATTAGTAGGGTATGATGAATCTGATTGAAGATAAATCTACCCTACTTTCTTTTATAAAGGGTAGTAAAAAAATAAAGTTATTAG
>VHCC01000058.1 GCA_016882185.1 Candidatus Pelagibacterales bacterium
AGTAAATTTTAAATTACTAGTTAGATTTTGATTTAATTTAGAGAGATTTGGCTAAAAATAAGGGGAGATTTAGCCAAATTCTCTCTAATTTTCTAAGTTAAAAACTAATTAGTTTTTAACAGAAGCTTTTTTACCTTCGTCTTCGATAACTTTTTTGATTTCAGTTAAACCTTCTAAAAGTCTTTTGTTAAGAATTTCAAAAGATTCTTTTGCAGTTTTTTCTGCAATTTTTGAGAAATCATTAGCAATATTTTGAGCTTCAACGATTGATTCTTGGATCAATTCGATAGATTTACCAGCTGATTGCTGAGGATTTCCCTTAGCTAATTCAGAAGTAGCATCTTTAGCGCTAGAAATAGCTTTATTAAGTACTTCTATTTGCTTTTTAGCAAGCGCGTTGTAGCCTTCAAATAATACTTTAGATGCATTAGCGAATGTTTCTAAAGTTTTCTTTTGTGCATTGATTAAACTCTCAGAATTACCATCTACTGTTGGCATTTTAAGAGCAGATAACATCTTTTGAAAATCAAAAAATTCAAAAGGATTGTTTGTATTTGCCATCATTGTTTACTCCTAGTTTTATTTAATGAAATATATTTATGTTGCACTGCAATATATTTCAAGTGTAAAAAACAATAAATACACTAAATAACTGTTTTTAATGACTTTTTTTCTTTTGCATATGCAATATATTAATATTGCACAAGCACATATAGGTTATTACTCTAATGATAATTATTAGGCTATTATTCAAAGGTTAAAATGACAAAAAAAGACGAAAAAAAACAGCAAGATAAAATTAACTTTGAAGACTTAGGCAGTGTCTTTGAAAACAATCTAAAAATTTATAACCAGTACGTAGAGTCATTTAAAAATTTAGGCTCTGGCCAAAATAATTTTCCATCTTTCCCGTTTAATAATCAGGCTAATAATAATTTTACCATGAATGACTTATCTAATTTGATTGCTCCTATGATGAATAAAATGATGGAGTCTTTTAAAAATTTCTCAACTGAAATCCAACAAAATCCAAATGTATATTTTGACAGTCTTAATAAATGGGTTTCGCAAATTGCTAATTTAAACTTTTATTTTGTAACTCGTGCTTCAGGTGGAATGGCAAATCCAGTCGTCTTCGAAGAAAAATCTGACAGAAGATTTTCTAATGAGGAATGGAAAACTAATCTTTTTTTTGATTTTATAAAACAGTTTTATTTAATTAGCGCAAATTTCATGAATAACTTAATTGAAAATATAGAATTCAAAAATCCAAAGGATAAACGCATCATGCAATTTTATTTAAAACAACTCAATAGTGCTTTATCGCCTTCTAATTTTGCATTTACAAATCCTGAAGTATTAAAAAAAACCGTCGATGAAAAAGGAAATAATTTAGCTAAGGGCTATGAGAATTATAAAAAAGATTTTGAAAAACATCCAAACAAACTTTTTATTCAACAATCCAAAGCAGGTGAATTTGAAATTGGTAAAAATTTAGCGACAACAAAAGGTAAAGTTATTTTCAAAAATAATCTTTTTGAACTAATTCAATATGATTATGCAACTGACCAACAATATGCAAAACCTATGCTCGTTATTCCCCCATTTATTAATAAGTACTACATAATGGATTTGAACGAAAAAAAATCCATGATGAAATATTTAGTTGATAAAAAATTTAATACTTTTTTAATCTCTTGGAAAAATCCTGATGCAAGTTCAAGAAATATTTCTTTTAAAGAATATATTGAAGATGGAGTATTAGAGGCATTAAGAATTGTTTGTGAAAAAACAGGCTCTAACAGTGCAAACATTGCTTCTTATTGTGTTGGTGGAACTCTTGCTTCTTTAGCTCTTGCTTATCTAAAAGTTGTTCCAAATAAATATAAAATTACGAGTGCAACATTCTTTGCAAGTTTAATTGACTTTGAAGATCCAGGAGAACTTGGAATATTTATTACAGAGGAGCAGATAGCAAGTATTGAAAATCAGATGAAAAAAACTGGTTACTTCGATGGCAAAGATATGGCTGCTGCATTTAACTTTTTAAGACCGGTAGATTTATATTGGAATTACGTTGTAAATAACTACTTACTTGGCAATGAGCCAACCGCATTCGACATGCTACATTGGAACTCAGACTCCACTCGTCTTTCTGAAAAAATGCATTCTGAATACTTACGCTGCATGTATTTAAATAATTTAGTTGTGAAAAATAAATATAAAATTGGAGATGTAGAAATTGATTTATCTAAAATAGACACGCCAATCTTTTCCGTTGCAACAACTGAAGACCATATTGCTCCTTGGCGATCGGTTTATCAAGGCCTTAATGCCTATAATTCACATATCAATTTTGTACTAGCAAACTCAGGTCACATTGCAGGAATTATTCAGGGAACAGAAAATAAGCCTGGCAAACTTCATTTTTACACAAAAAAATTTGAAAAGGAGAAAACACAAGACGAATGGTTCAATAGTGCTAACAAGGTAGATGGTTCTTGGTGGCCAGTTTGGATTTCATGGCTTGCAGTAAATTCTGGGCAATTAAAAAAATCCTCTGAACTTAATGCAAAAAACTTTGAAGTACTATATGAAGCACCAGGCCAATACGTAAAACAATCATGATAGAAATTAAAAAATATTCAAACCGAAGATTATATAATACCGAGACAAGCGCTTACATCACGTTGGATGATATTGTAACTTTAATTAAAAAGGAATTAGAGTTTAAAGTAATTGATGTAGACACGCAAAACGATATTACCTCTACTATTTTAACACAGATAATTTTAGAGAAAGAAAATGCAGGAATTAATCTAATTCCAGCTCATATTCTAAAACAAATCATTTTATTTAATGAAAATAAAAAAAGTAACATGATGTTTGATTTTTTAACTAATACGATAAATGCGGCAAACACTAGTAATATTTTTACAAAAGGATTTCCAAATTTTGCTGATTTTAATTTTTTTAATTTTGGACAAAAGACTGATAATAAAAACTCTATGCCTTCTCCTGCTAAGGATGAAAAAAATATTGATGATTTAATGACACAAATTGATAAATTAAAAAAAGAAGTCCAAGAAATTAAAAATCAAAAATAATTTAAATTAATTCTGCAAGTTTTTTTGCATTAAGAAAAGCACTTTCCGCATTGCCACCTGAAAACCAATCACCACAAATCCCAAGTCTTAAATCTTCATTCCAATAACAATTAGCAGTCTCTAAATTCCAAGAGCAATTATCGGTTTCCAAATTAGTACTATAGGCGTAAAGCCAACCATGAATATCAAAATATTGGATATTATCTTCCTTAATGTCTATTTTTAATTTCACAGAAAAACTCCTTAACATCTCATCCATTAAGCTTTTCTTATTATTTCGATATTCATAAATATTTTTAATTGCATATTTTAAAGAAGACTGAATCGTCCATAATTCTAAATCTTTATTAATTAAGATTTTCTTTTTCGTATTTTCATTAGCCGCAAATCCTAAAACATCATCGTCATCAAAACTAATAGCGCTTAAATTAAGGTTCAAACTTTTATTAAAAGCAACCATCAATGTTAAATTAGGCTGCATACTAAAATTAAGTTTTGCAAAATAATTTTCGGTAAACTGCTTTGTCAAATTAAAAGCCTGCTGATAAGGCGCTGTAATGATGAGAGTCTTATAATTTTCTTGTGTATTATCTTTAAAATTTAATTGAAAATAATCATTCTTTCTATCAAGACTTATTAACTCTTTATTTATAAAAACTTTTTTATTTTTAAATAAATTTTTAATTAACGTGTTATTCCCATTTTCATTAATAATTCTTTCTTTATTTAAATCCTCTTTAAGTTCATTGTTTTTAAATATTTTAAACTGACCCTCCCAGATTGTGTAATCACCTAAAAAATTTTTAAATTCTAAGTTTTTACTTTTGATATATTGAAGACCGTGGTCAAATAATCCAATATTATCAACTCTTCTGGTCGAACATCGACCCCCTACACCTCTGGATTTTTCGTAAAAAATTAAATCTTTTTTTAAAAAATAACTAAGTGTTGCGGCTGAGAAGCCTGCACCAATAATTGCAATGTCTTTCATGAACAATTTAGATTATTAAATTATTATGGAACTTACGAGTATAATAAATTTTTTTTTTATTCTATTTGTATTTGCTGTCATACCTGGTCCTGCGACTTTTGCTGTTTTATCAACAAGCACTCGATATAGTTTAATTGCAAGTTTGTTACTTGCTGCTGGCGTTACTGTAGGGGATTTGATTTATACTTCAGCGGTATTATTTTCATTTTCTTTATTTGAAGAAATACTAAGTCCTATTTTTTTTTATATAAAAATTGTGGGTGCAATTTATATCGCTTATTTGGGACTAAGTTTAATTTTTAAAAAACCTAAAAAATTCAAAGAGCAAAAAATAAAAAAAAATCTTTGGATACAATTTAGTTTAGGTTTTTTTCTCTGTCTTTCAAATCCAAAACCTATGGTTTTTTACTTTTTGGTATTTCCGCAATTTATTGATCTAAATAATGTAACACTAAAATCAAGCCTAATTATTATGTCTGTTATTACAATAACAATTTTTTTTACTTTAGCGATGTTTGGTTTTTTAGGGCAATTTATAAAAAAATATTTATTGAAGGATAAATCACTTAAATTGTTTAATGTAATAAGTGGAGTATTATTTTTAATAGTTTCTTTTTATTTACTTAAATCTTAAAATCACTCGTTACGCACTAATGGATAAACTTTTGGACTTAAAAATTTATAATTATTGATCAATATTAAAATAATTGTGATGATACCAATAAATAATAATACCACTGATGAATTTATAATCTCTAAGCTCCAGCTTAATCTAAAAATAGTTTCAATTACAAAATAAGAAACAAACACAGAAAAGAATGCTGCGATAAAAATAATTGATAAAAAAGTAATTAAAAATTCTATAATACTAGCAAGCATTAAATTTTTTGAATTAATTCCTAAAATTTTAAATATTAAATTTTGATAAACACTTAATCTTGCTTGCACAAT
>VHCC01000059.1 GCA_016882185.1 Candidatus Pelagibacterales bacterium
CAGCATTCTGTTCTGCCTGTTTTTTTGCGTCTTGCTGAGCACTTACAAGGTGTGCATTAAATGCATCTCCTGCATCAAAAGTTGCTTTACATTTAGGACAGGTAATTTTCAAATTATCATTCACTGCTATTTTTGTAGTTTAATTTTTTTATTCATCTACTTACCAATTAATTATTTAATTTTAGCTGCTTCAATTATATCGGGGTCTCTCTGTAGGCTTTCATCTGCATACTCTAATGCAAATCCATCTACTTCTACCGCTTGAAGGACTATTGATTTATCTTTTTTAAAGCTTTCATCTGCATACAATAATGCACATCCATCTGATTTTATCGCCTCAAGGACTATTGATTTATCTTTTCTAAAGCTCTCATCTGCATATTCTAATGCGTATCCATTTGATTTAAGTGCTTTAAGAACAATCGATTTATCTTTTTTAAACCTTTCATCTACAAACTCTAATGCTAATCCACTTGATTTAATAGCCTCAAGGACTACGAATTTATCTTTTTTAAAGCTTTCATCTGCATACTCTAATGCACATCCATCTGATTTTATCGCTTTAAGGACTAAGAATTTATCTTTTCTAAAGCTTTCATCTGCAAACTGTAATGCACATCCATTTGATTTAACCGCCTCAAGAACAAAGGACTTATCTTTTCTAAAGCTCTCATCTGCATATTTTAATGCGTATCCATTTGATTTAACCGCTTCAAAAACAAAGGATTTATCTTTTCTAAAGCTCTCATCTGCATATTTTAATGCGTATCCATTTGATTTAAGTGCTTTAAGAACAATCGATTTATCTTTTTTAAACCTTTCATCTGCAAACTCTAATGCTAATCCACTTGATTTAATAGCCTCAAGGACTACGAATTTATCTTTTCTAAAGCTTTCATCTGCATACCTTAATGCACATCCATCTGATTTAATCGCTTTAAGGACTAAGAATTTATCTTTTCTAAAGCTTTCATCTGCAAACATTAATGCACATCCATCTGATTTTACCGCTTCAAGGACTATCGATTTATCTTTTTTTAGACTCTTATTTAGATACTCTAAATTCCATCCATTTTTTTTAACTTTTTTAAGTGCATCAACTTTTATTAATGTGCTTAAGGTGCTTCTGTTAATTCCATTTACTTTGATATTTGTGTCATTAGTTATCTTGAAAGCTGCTTCAAGGAATCTTGTATTGGCTAATTCATTTGTATTATTAAAATGATAACCATATATCCAAATATCTTTAATTTTTGAATTTTTGCATAGTCGATTAATAGTTTCATAATAATCCTGAAAACCGTATTCATCATTAAAAAGAGTACCTTCTTTTTGTTCACTATCAAAAAAGTTATAAATTGATAATTTTTCTAAACTCTTAAACCTTTCAAAATTTGGAAAATGATAGATGGCAGGAAGACCCGTCATTAAAAAATATAATTCATCGTCTCCATATCCTTTATGATTAGGAAAGTTTTTATGAGTTGTATTTTTCCATTCTTTTCTAAAATCTATTTCAAATGATTTTAATTTCTTAAAATACAGGTTTTTTGGAAAAATCGTTTTTTTATAAAAATTACATATATTGCAACTATCATCAATTATTAATTCCTCAAGATTACTAAGAGAATATAAGCTTTTAAAAAAATTCTCTGCCATTAGATAATTAACATCACAGGAAATTAATTTTAACTTTTTAAGTTTTTTTAATTTTGAAAATCCGTTCCAATTTTTTATATTTTTAAATCCATGTAATTCAAGATCTTCCACAAAACTTATTTTTTCTAATTCCTTAAGAGTTTCGGAATTTCTTAAATCAACACTATCGATTGCTATTTTTTTGGATCTTTGATTTATATTTTCTCTTAAAAAAAGACTTTCTCTAAAAGATTTATCAAAAAATATTTGTCCTTTAGAATTTCTGTTTAAATAACAACCCTCGATACCCTCTACAACTACGTACACATGATTGTGTGCATAGCCATCCTCATCTTCTTTTTCACTGAATGAATGAATATAACAAGGATATTTTCCATTTTTAACAGGGATAGTTGATGACTCACAGAGAGAAGGTTCTGTTTTTAATTTATATCCATCGTAAAATGTATCTTGAATGTTATAAAGTCCAGGAATGTCTATGGTTAACTTATTACTCTTAATTTCAAGTTTATTGTTCTTTTTAGCGAAAGTTGGCAAATTTAATTCTTGAGGCTCTACATCCTTTACTATTCCATAAATAAAATCCTCAAATTGATTTTTTCTTATGTCATGAACTTCTTTAAAATTTTTTCCAAATAGTATTTTATTTTGTTTTTTTAGAATCTCTAAAGCTCTAGGTAATCTTTTTAATAGGTAGTTAGCAGATAACTTTTCATCTTTTATGCTAATTTCTACTTTATTTTCGTAACCTATTTTTTCTAATAGGTACTTTTCAAATATATATTTGGTTGGATAGCAATCTTCATCAAGAAGATTACTTAAAAATTCTATATACTTTATAGGTTTAAATTCCCTTGTGTTAACAACGTTCTGCTGGTCCTCTTTTACCTTTGTTGCTGGGGTTGACTTAATTACTTTAGGATATTGGTAACTAAAAATGAACAATCCTATTGGATAATTGTTTTGGTAAATATTTTTAATTTTAAAATATTTTTCATTTAATGCTTCTAAAACAGCATCATGATGTTCGTACATAAAATTTCCACTATAATCTGCAATAGCTATGGCACTGGAATTAATTTTCATATCAAATAACTTTTTTCTTCTAATTTTCTTATTTGACTTTAAAAAAAATTGATCATTTAAGTCTCTTTTATCCCATTTCCAAGAAACCAATTTTTTAGTTTTTTTTCTATCAGAACTGAAAAATCCTGAATTTATATTTGCAAAGATTTTACGTACCTTATTAAATTTATCTACTCCAACCCAAACTGGATAAATACCATCCATAGAATTACCTAAGGATATAGAATTAAATTTTTTGGAATCAATTTTTTCTAAATCTTTAAAAATATTATTGGAGTCTGAATTAATTGAATTAGAGAGATTCTCACATAAATCTGTAACAACTACTGTAGCAGCATCAACCAGAGTATCCGTAACATGGTAAACATGTACAATTGGAAACGGATCCTTATCTAAATTTTTTTTATTATTCATTTGATCTATTACTTCAGAAATATTTTTAAAATAAAATTTGTCATTTTACTAAGTAAAAGTATTATCCTCTCCTTAATAATTATAAAAAAATTTTTTTTCTTAATTATTGGGATATATCCATCAAAAATTAATTTTCGTGCTAGAAAGTTTGTACACTGATAACAATTTTCATGAGGTTCTGGAAAACTATCGCTATCTAAACAATTTTTTAAGGCTGCAATAGTTGGTTCAATAAATTTATCATTAGTTTCGTATGGAATAAGGCTAGTATAAAAATCTAAACTGTTTTCAAAGGGGACATCTTTATTAGCATTAACATGAACTATGTATGCAGTTTTTTTTACTTGAAAACCGTTTTTTTCAAAAAGGTATTTATAAAAACTTAATTGAACTTTGTAGTCTTCATGATTTGGATTAGACCAATAATTTTCAGGTTTTAAATCTTCAATTTTTTTGGCTTGCGCTTTGTAATCTGCAATAATTAATTCACTTGTTATAGTATCAGTCCATACATCATCTACACCACCTGTCAGTAAAAAGTTTGTAGAATGCAAAAATTGAATTCCTTGGCGAAGAGATTGTCGCCATTTTTCTAAATCTTTGTGTTGATAAGGAATTACGTTTTTTAATCCGTAATTTGTGATGATTTTGTGAGGAATTTTTTGCTCTCTACAAATATCAAATGATAATTTTAAATTTTGATCAACTGCATTATTTAAAGTGTAGGGTAAAACCGGAGTTGGTTTTAATCCATGTTTATGTTCTAAATAAAAGCACAATTTACAACGCAGATAAAAGTTAGAAAATTTGCTTCTTGAGATTCTAAAGGTCTCATTCTTGTTATAAATGCTGCTTTTTCTTACTTTAAGTCCATTGATCATCTTAAGCTATGCCCTTTTATATTTCTTATCATCTCCTAAAATTTTAATTTCATCACTTTCAATTAGATCTTCCATAGAAAGTTTATTTCTTTTGTTTGCAATTTTACTTTCTAATTCTTCGACTTTTTTAGTTAATTCACCCATAGAAATGTCTTTTTCTTTATTTGCGATTTTTTTTTCTAATTCTCGAACTTCCTTTTTAAGTAAGTGATATTCTGCACGTATATCCAATTGATCCCTAAATATAGATATATCTGGAATTTCTTGAATTAGACCAACGGAGGTTGGTGCTCTGCCAAACATATATTTTTTTCCATCTTTATTAATTAAAAATGCTAATTCTAAATTATTGGCACTGAGTTTGGTTTGTATTAATTTACATTGATGATCCCATTTTTGGCTTTTTTCAGAAACTTCCGACTGTTTAATTTCAAGTCCGCCAATCAATTTATTTTTTTTACTAATTAACCAATAATCAAATGTAGCAAATGTATTTCCGCTGCTTTTACTAATAGTATAGCCTTTTTTTTCAAACTCCTTTTCATATTTTTTCAATATTGCCTCTATTCTTGTACCATTGACTATGCAAGAATTTGAACAATATTTTTTATCAACTCTTGCATTTCCGAGCCCAACAAAAAATAATTTATTACAATGGTAACACTTTTTTATTAAATTTTCGTTTTCAACAATTTTAAAAAGTTCAAACCACATATAACCAATTAAACTAGTTGGCTGAACTTTTGATGAAAATTTACGATCCTGAGATATAACAGGCTTCATTCTTTCTCTATAAAAATTATGAAAAATTATAGTTAGGATATCATCTATTAATAATGGCAAATTTTCTTTATTTAAATTCTCATTTAATCTTATTAGATCTCTTTTAAAGCCACCTTCAAAATTTGCGGTTGGCATAATTTCTATAGGAAATTTTAAATTATCTAGATTATAATTATTATTTTCAT
>VHCC01000060.1 GCA_016882185.1 Candidatus Pelagibacterales bacterium
TATTTGAAAATCATGGAGTACTAAAAAGATTAGATGCTGAAGATCTTCTAAAAAACCTAGATAAAGAACAAAGAGCTAATATTAAAAAAATTGGGATCAAAATTGGAAGATACCACATCTATCAACCACTAATGATCAAACCCAAAGCTGTTAATTTAAAAATAATTTTCTGGAATTGTTTTAATAATAAAACTCAAAGAGAAAAGTGCCCTACCTTTGGACTAAATTTTTTAAAAAATTTTGAAACAAAAAATAAAGAATTTTTACTTATATGTGGGTTTGAAAGCTTTGAAAATTATATAGTTAGAGTAGATATATTAGAAAAACTTTTTATCAAAATCATAAGCTCAACAAATAACAACCAATTTTCTGTATCCGCTGAGATGCTTAATCTATTAGGAAGTGGAAAAGATGATTTTGAAAAATTGCTAAAATTAATGAATTATAAGAAAATAGATAAAGACAAAGACATATTTAGTTATGATTTTAAACGTAAAGTTAAGACAAAATTAAAAAACGATAGTATTAAAAAAAATATTAATAACCCATTTGCTACTCTAAAAAATTTATCTTTAAATAATTAAATAAAGATCTGTATTTTTAGAATAGATAATAATATTATAAAGAAACTAAACTCTTAAAAGTTCATAAAAATTAAACATGACATACGTGGTAAATGAAAATTGTATTAAATGTAAATTAACTGATTGCGTTGAAGTTTGTCCCGTAGATTGTTTTTACGAAGGTGAAAACATGTTAGTGATTAATCCAGATGAATGTATTGATTGTGGTGTTTGTGAACCTGAATGTCCTATCAATGCGATTGAGCCAGATACAAATAAAAATACTGAAAAATTAGTAATATTAAATAAAGAGATGTCAGCAAAATGGCCAAATATTAATAAAAAAAAAGACCCACTGCCTGAAGCTGATCAATTTAAAAATGTGCCTAACAAACTTGAAAAATACTTTAGCGATAAACCAGGAGCAGGTAATAAATAATCCTCTAAGCTTGTATTAACTAACTAGATGCTATATTAAGCGCCATGGAATTTTTAAAAAAAATAATTAGAAGTAAAAAATCAGAAAATAAAAAAAAAGAGCCAACTATTAAAAAAAATAAAAAAATTAAATTAGAAAAAAAACCCTTAAAAAAAGAAATTCCTAAAAAAGAAAAACCCTCAATTGAAATTAAGCCTAAAGGAAAACGTGGAAGACCTAAAAACCCAGAAACAAAAAAGATTACCCAACAGCCTACTGCCGAACAAAAACCATTAACTACGTCTCAACAAAATGCAGCAGCTGAAATTGTAATTACCAAAGTTGCAAAACAAGAGTCTGATAAGAAAATTTATAAAATTAAAGATTACGTTATTTATCCAAAACATGGTGTAGGTCAAATTGTTGCTATTGAAAACAGCGTCATAGCAGATATCGAAATGACTTATTATAAAATTCAAGTGACTAAAGATAAATTGATTTTAACAATTCCTGTTAATCAACAAGGCAACTTGAGACCTATATCAAGTGTCAATCAGATTAATAAAGCAATATCTATATTAAAAGGAAAACCGAAAATTAGAAGAACAATGTGGAGTAGAAGAGCGCAAGAATATGACCAAAAAATTAATTCTGGAGAAATCTATCAAATTGCTGAAGTTGTAAGAGATTTAAATAAAAATACTGAAATTCCAGTTGATCAATCTTATAGTGAAAGACAATTATTCGAAAAAGCATATGACCGTCTATTAGGTGAAGTGGCAATAGGAATACAACTTAGTAATGAGGATGCTAAAAAGAAATTGGATAAGGCTTTAGGTAAAAAAGAAACTGTAACTGCAGAGCCTATATAAAAAAAACGCCCTTCAAAAAATTTGAAGAGCGTTTTTCTTGAAAACTCAAAAAACTATCTTCTTCTTTTTTTTGCTTTCTTTGCTGGCTTTCTTCTAGAAGCTTTTCTCTTTTTAGAAGTTTTCTTAGCTTTTTTTCTTTTTTTAGCCATTTTTTTCTCCCGTTACGTTAATGATCACTTAAATAATTTAAGTGATTCGCATTATCAAATACTTAAAAACATATCGTTTACTAAGTCAAATTGTTATTTATTCAAAAAAATTTTGAATTGAGTCTAAAATTTTTTTTTGATTCAAATTTTATTGGTTTACAATAGTTTTTTGATATTTTTTTTAAATTATAAATCATTTATATTTTACTAAATTGCACTCGTAGCTCAGCTGGATAGAGTACAAGTTTCCTAAACTTGGTGTCAGAAGTTCGAATCTTCTCGAGTGCACCAAATTAGAAATAAAGTTTTTCTAATTGTTCACCAAAAACTTTTTTTATTTGATGTCTTCTTATTTTCATTGTCGGTGTTAACATTTGATTTTCGATAGTGAAAGGATCATCAATAATTATAAATTTTTTTATTTTTTCAATGATACTGAGTTCTTGATTTACTTTATCAATTATAATTTTAATTTTATTTTTTCTATCTTCTAATTCTTTGCTAACAACAATTAGAGCAACTAAATAATTTTTTTTATCTCCATAAATATAACTTTGAATAATTTCAGGATAATTTGCTAATAAATTTTCAATTTTACTTGGCGCTATATTGTCTCCTCCTGCATTAACAATAATATCTTTTTTCCTATCTGTAATTTTTAAGTAGCCCTCATTATCTATTTCCCCGATATCGCCGGTATATAACCAGCCATTTTTTATAATTTTCTTAGTTTCTATTTGATTATTCCAATACCCTAACATTAGATTTTCACCTTTAACTAAGATCTCCCCATCACTTGCAATATTCACAGAAACATCTTTAAAAATCTTTCCAACTGTATCTATTTTTATTTTGTTAATAGGATTGCAACTTACAACTGGCGATGCTTCGGTAAGGCCATAACCTTGTAAAGTTGGCAACCCTAAAGAGTTCAAAAAAAGACCAACATTATAATCTAAAGGACCTCCTCCAGAGATAAATGCCTTAATCTTTCCACCAAATTGATTTTTAATTTTTTTTCTTACAATTAAATCTAAAATAAAATTAATAATTTTTTCAAAAAAGGACATCTGAAAACCCAGAACTTTTTTTTCACCTAATTGTAAGGTCTTTTGAAAAATAATTTTTTTTAAATAACTTTGATTTTGTAAATTAATTTTTATTTTATTTACAAGATTGGTATAAAATCTTGGAACTGCGGTCATTATTGTAGGTTTAGCAATTTTTAAATTGCTCATTAATTTATCTAAACTTTCTGAATAAAATATTTTTGCACCTAAAGTTAATTGAACGAACTGAACTGTATGTTCGTATGAATGAGATAATGGCAACCAAGTTAAAAAAGTACTCCTTGAATTTTTTATAAAATCTAAAAATTCTAAAGCACCTTCACAATTCTTTAATATCCCACCATGCGATAGGATAACTCCTTTAGGTGTTCCTTGTGTTCCGGATGTATAAATAATGCATGCCGGATCAACCCTTAATAAATCTTTATTTTTTTCTTTAAAAAAAGATAAAACTACCTCTTCATCAATTGATTTTTTTTTTATATCAGAAAAATTAATAATATTTTGGGTCACTTCAAATTTATTTTGATTTAAAAATATTATAAAATTAAATTTATAATTTATTTTCTTACAAGCTTCTAAAATCGTATTTAACAATTGATCATTTGAAACTATTAGTCCAACTGGCTTACAATCATTAATCGTAAATGCAAAATCATTGATTGTATAAGTCGTATAATTAGGAACTGCGATCGCATTATTAAATAGTATGGCTAGGTCAGCTATTAACCACTCTGGCCTATTCTCAGAAACAATTAAAACACGATCACCTTTATTTACATTTTTCTCATTTAAATATTTAGCAAGTTTGAGACTATAGCTTCTAGTTTCACTCCAGGTGTATATTTCAAATTTTTTTAAATTTGGATTGTTAAAATAAAGATGTTCTTCTTTATTAAATTTTTGAAATTGAAAATAAGAAATTTCATTTAGATTTTTAAAATTTGAAATTTTCATAGACAATATTCTACTTTTTTAAAAATTTTATTCTATATAAGTTATTTTAGATGCTAATAATAAAATTAAATATATAAGCTTTTTACAATGAGATCTTTATACAATAAAATTTTAGCACTTTGCTTAAAGAAACAGTCCGAAAAAGTTTTATATTTTATTAGTTTTATTGAAAGTAGCGTTTTTCCAATTCCAATAGTCTTTTTAATGATTCCGGTTCAGCTAGTCAAAAGACATAGAGCTATGATTATTGGTTTCTTAGTCACTGTCACTTCAGTACTAGGCGGCGCTTTAGGTTATTATTTAGGTTATTTCTTTTATGACACGATTGGGGCTAAAGTAATTAGTCTTTACGGTTATCAAGAATCTTTTTTAGAATTTACTAATTTAATTACAACCGAAATGGAGTTTTGGTTAGTTTTCTTTTATGCATTTACGCCCTTTCCTTATAAATTATTAACTATCGGAAGTGGTTTTGTTCAATTTAATTTTTGGATTTTTATAGTTGGCAGCTTCATTTCAAGAGCCATCAGATTTTTAACAATAAGTTTTTTAATTTGGAAATTTGGTGAAAGTATAAAAAATTTTATAGAAAAATACTTAAACATTCTCACTTTATTAACTGCAATTTTATTAATTCTAATTTTTATCTTTGTGAAATATTATTTTTAATTGGTGCGGAAGGAGGGATTTGAACCCTCACACTCTTACGAGCAATAGATTTTGAGTCTATCATGTCTACCGTTCCATCACTTCCGCAGTTAAAATACTATTTACTACTAATACTCAATCTAACTAAAATTGCTAAAAGCAACCAAATAATAAAAGCATCTCCATGACTTATATTGTAAGTAGCTCCTGCAAGCTTAGCTATCCCAATAATAATATAAAAAATTACTGGAGATACAATCAATGATATCAATAGTTGTGTAATTTCAAATTTAAATTTCATTTTTTAATTAT
>VHCC01000061.1 GCA_016882185.1 Candidatus Pelagibacterales bacterium
ATTGCTTGAGGATTTAGTTCGTATGACTGGTTTTCCTATAACTTCAACTTTGCAAGGGTTAGGAGCATTTCCAGGAGATGACCAACAATTTATCGGGATGCTGGGAATGCATGGAACGTTCGAGGCAAATAATGCCATGCATGATTGTGATTTAATGATAAATATTGGCGCTCGTTTTGATGATCGGATCACAGGTAAAATAGATAAATTTTCACCAGGATCTAAAAAAATTCATATTGATATTGATCCATCCTCTATTAATAAAATTATAAAAGTTGATCATGCAGTTGTAGGTGATGTTGAAAATGTTTTAAATAAACTGATTACAGTTTTTAAGAAAAAATATCCTAATTTTAAAAATTCAAATAAAGAAAATATTAGTCAATGGTGGAAGCAAATTAACAAATGGAGAGAAAAAAATTGTTTAGCATTTGTTCAAGGAAAAAAAACTATTAAACCACAATATGCAATTGAAAGATTGTATGAAATAACAAAAAATCAAGACACTTATATTACGACCGAAGTAGGTCAGCATCAAATGTGGGCTGCCCAATATTATAAATTTAAAAAACCAAAAAGATGGATGACTTCAGGGGGTCTTGGAACTATGGGCTTTGGTCTTCCTGCTGCAATTGGTGTTCAACTTGCAAATCCTGGAAAATTAGTTGTTGATATTGCGGGCGAAGCTTCAATTTTGATGAATATTCAAGAATTGTCCACTGCAGTTCAGTATAGACTTCCAGTTAAAATATTTATCATAAATAATCAATACATGGGAATGGTTAGACAATGGCAAGAGTTATTGCATGAAAAAAATTATGCAGAAAGCTATACAGAGGCTTTACCAGATTTTGTCAAACTTGCAGAAGCTTATGGGGCTATTGGGATTAGAGCGACAACGCCTGAAGAGTTAGACTTAAAAATTAAACAAATGATTAAATCAGACAAACCAGTTCTTTTTGATTGTGTTGTAGATAAAGTTGAAAACTGTTTTCCAATGATACCTTCAGGAAAAGCACATAATGAAATGATTTTAAATCCAGCAGATGAGAAAGAAAATAAAATTTCTAAAGCAGGAAAGGTATTGGTATGAAAAAGCCCCTATCAGCATATCCGGACTCTGTAAAAACAGAGCAAATTGAAAGACATATCATGGTTGTTTGGGTGGATAATGAAGCTGGAGTATTAGCAAGAGTTTCAGGACTATTTTCTGGGCGAGGTTATAATATTGAGTCATTAGCAGTTGCGCAGGTAGATGATGAAAAAAATATATCTAGAATTACTATCGCAACGAATGGAACAAATTCTGTTATAGAACAAATAAAAGCTCAATTACTAAAACTTATTCCTGTTTACAAAGTTGCCTCCTTCCCAGTGGATGATAAATCAATTTTTAGAGAGTTAGCTTTAGTAAAAATTATTGCTGATAAAAAAAATCTTGAAAAAGCCAAAGAAATTTGTAATTCTTATAAAGCGCAATATCTTGATACAACCAACACTTCTTTTATTGTAGAATTTCATTCAACAAGACGAGAAATAGATCGTTTCATTAAGGAATTAAAACCTTATGGAATCGCAAGCGTTGCAAGAACTGGTCCTTTAGCAATGGCAAAGGGAGCAGAAATAACTGAGGTAAACAAAGGAAAAGTTATATGAAAATTTTTTATGAAAAAGACGCTAATCAAAATTTAATTAAGGATAAAAAAGTTGCAATTTTTGGTTTTGGAAGCCAAGGACATGCGCATGCTTTAAATTTAAAAGATAGTGGAGTCAAAGAATTGGTTGTTGCTTTAAGAGAAGATTCTCCAAGTCGTAAAAAGGCAGAAGCAAGTGGATTAAAAGTTATGAGTTTGTCAGATGCTGCAGAATGGGCTGATGTTGCAATGATTTTGACACCTGATGAATTACAGTCGCAAATTTATAAAAATCACATTGAACAAAGAATGAGACAAGGAACAACTTTAGCTTTCGCCCATGGCTTAAATATTCATTTTGATCTTATTAGCGTACGCAAAGATTTAGATGTTTTTATGATTGCTCCTAAAGGACCTGGTCACTTAGTTAGAAGTGAATTTCAAAAGGGAGGTGGGGTACCATGCCTAATGGCTGTTCATCAGGACGGATCAGGAAAAGCGAGAGAGCTCGCAATATCTTATGCAAGTGCTATTGGTGGTGGAAAGTCTGGAATTATAGAGACAACATTTAGAGAAGAGTGCGAGACAGATTTATTTGGAGAGCAAGCTGTTTTGTGCGGAGGTTTAGTTGAACTAATTAAAAAAGGTTATGAAACTTTAGTTGAAGCTGGATACACGCCAGAGATGGCATATTTTGAATGCTTGCATGAAGTAAAACTAATTGTTGATTTAATTTATGAAGGGGGAATCGCTAATATGAATTATTCAATTTCAAATACTGCTGAATACGGAGAATATATTTCAGGACCTAAAATTATAGATGACAAAACAAAAGATAGAATGAGAGAAGTATTAAAAGATATTCAATCTGGAAAATTTACTAAACTTTGGATGGATGAGAATAAAATAGGTCAGAAAAATTTTTTAAGAATGAGAAAAGAATTATCAGAGCATCCTATAGAAAAAGTTGGTGAAAAACTAAGAGCCATGATGCCTTGGATTGGTAAAAATAAGCTCGTTGATAAAAGCAAGAATTAAGATTATTTAATAAAATTAAGCTTTCTTGCTTGTTAAAAAATTGATGAAATCTTGAAAAATATATATCAGTAGATTTTTAATTTTAGCTAAATTAAGTTTAAAAAATATGGCAAAAAGTAATAATCAAATCATTATTTTTGACACGACATTAAGAGATGGAGAACAATCTCCTGGCGCTTCAATGAGTCTTGAAGAAAAAGTACAAATTGCTCATGCATTTGAAGATTTAGGCGTTGATGTCATGGAGGCTGGTTTTCCAGCTGCTTCTAATGGTGATTTTGAAGCCGTATCTGAAATTGCAAAAATTTTAAAAAAAACTATTCCCTGCGGATTAGCTAGAGCAGTCAAAGCAGATATAGAAAAATGCAAAGATGCATTAAAACATTCAAAGCGTTTTAGGATTCATACATTTCTTTCTACAAGTCCTTTACATATGAGGCATAAATTAAAAAAAACACCAAAGGAAGTTTTGGAATTAATTAAAGATAGCGTTTCTTTAGCCAGAAGATTCACCGATGATGTTGAGTGGTCACCAGAGGACGGCACTAGAACTACACCCGATTTTTTATGTAAAACTGTAGAGCTTGCAATTAAATGTGGAGCAAAAACAATTAATATTCCCGATACCGTAGGTTATACAATCCCAGATGAGTACTATAAAACAATTAAATTATTATTTGATAAAGTGCCAAATATAGACGAAGCAATTGTTTCAACCCACTGTCATAATGATCTTGGACTTGCTGTTGCAAATTCATTATCAGGAGTAAAAGCGGGTGCAAGACAAATTGAATGTACAATTAATGGTATTGGCGAAAGAGCAGGAAATGCTGCCTTAGAAGAAATTGTAATGGCAATAAAAACTCGAAGTGATTTAATGCCATATAAAACAAATATTAATACTAAAAAAATTAGTAGCTGTTCAAAATTAGTTGCAAATGTCACAGGTTTTCCTGTTCAATTTAATAAAGCAATTGTTGGAAAAAATGCTTTTGCTCATGAGTCAGGAATTCATCAGGATGGAATGTTAAAAAATAAAAAAACTTATGAAATCATGACACCAGAAAGCGTTGGAGTTACAAAATCTTCTTTAGTTATGGGAAAACATTCTGGAAGAAATGCATTCAAAGATAAAGCTGCAGAATTAGGCTATCCAGGCTTAAATGAAGAATTAATAAATAATACTTTTAAAAAATTTAAAGATTTAGCTGATAAAAAAAAACATGTATTTGATGAAGATATTATTGCATTAATAGATGATGATTTAATGAAACATAATAATGCAATTAGTTTGTCGTCTTTGGAAGTTATTGCAGGTACTAAAGGGCCTCAAAAAGCAAAAATTGAACTTATGATTTATGATGAAATTAAAAAAACAGAGTCCGAGGGTGATGGACCTGTGGATGCAATATTTAAAGCAATAAAAAAAATCTATCCTCATAATGTCAACCTTCAGCTTTATCAGGTGCAGGCAGTAACAGAAGGAACTGATGCGCAAGCAACGGTTAGTGTAAGAATTGAGGAAAAAGGTAAGATTTCTGTGGGCCAGGCCGCAGATACAGATACTCTTGTCGCTTCAGCAAAAGCGTATATAAACGCACTAAATAAATTAATTATTAAGAGAAAAAGAACTGCACCAAGCCCAGACTTGAGTGCTTCTGCTTAATTAGGAAAAAAATATGTTTGATAAACTATTTGGATTTTGGTCAACAGACATGGCAATCGATTTAGGAACAGCGAACACATTAGTTTATGTTCGTGGAAAAGGTATCGTGCTTAATGAACCATCTGTCGTTGCTGTCATTTCTCGAAATGGAAGAAATGAAGTTTTGGCTGTTGGTGAAGAGGCAAAACAAATGTTGGGAAGAACACCTGGAAATATTACAGCAATAAGACCTATGAAAGATGGTGTGATCGCAGATTTTATTGTTACGGAAGAAATGATCAAACATTTTATTAGAAAAATTCATAAGAGAAATGCTTTTGCAAATCCTAGAATTATTATTTGTGTACCAACAGGATCAACACCAGTTGAAAGAAGAGCTATTCAAGAAGCTGGTTATGCGGCTGGAGCACGTAAAGTACAACTTATAGAAGAACCAGTTGCAGCAGCTATAGGAGCGGGTCTTCCAATATCTGAACCTCAAGCATCTATGATTGTTGATATAGGTGGTGGAACAACTGAGATTGCAGTCATGTCTTTAGGTGGAATTGTTTACTCTCATTCTTTAAGAATTGCTGGCGATGCGATGGACAATGCAATTATAGTTTATATGAAGAAAAAATTTAATTTATTAATTGGAGAC
>VHCC01000062.1 GCA_016882185.1 Candidatus Pelagibacterales bacterium
TTAATATCTTTCGTGCTGCTGCAATGGCAGTGCCTGCATTAATGAGTTGATGATCACCTTGTAGATTTGGTAAATCTAAATCGAATAAAGATTGATCGTCTTGGTAAATAAATCTGCCATTTTCTTTGCTCACTTGAAAATCTTCACCAAATATAAATCTTGGCGAATTATTATTTTCAGTTTCTTTATCAATTTGCTTTAAAACGGATGAAGATTGTTTTGATATTATAATTTGTGTTTGTTTTTTTAAAATTCCACATTTTTCAGCTGTAATTTTCTCTAATGTGTCTCCCAAAAACTCCATATGGTCATAACTGATGGGTGTTATTATTTGCGCTATTGGCATATTAATTACTGCCGTTGTATCAAGGCGTCCGCCGAGTCCGCATTCTAGTATGGTGTAATCTGCAGGTTTGTTTTTAAATGCTAAATAAGTTGCAGTAGTCGTTGCTTCAAAAAAGGTCACAGATAACTGATGTTTTTCTATTGCTTTCATTGTGGTTGTTAAGACGTCGTTAAGAAATTCATCGCTAATTTCTTTATCTTTTAAGATTATCCGTTCATTAAATCTTTGCAAATGTGGAGAGACGTAAAGATTTACTGTTTTATTGTGGTGCTCGAGGATGGATTTTAAAAAAGCACATGTTGAACCTTTACCTTTAGTGCCCACACAATTGATGACATTTTTTAATTCATCTTGTGGGTTGTTTAATTTTTGTAAGAGAACTTTAATTCGATCTAAAGATAGGTCTATTTTTTTAGGATGGAGGCTGAGTAATCGATCCAAGAGGGCTTTGTTGTTGATCGGTGATGAGGCTTGAGTCACTTAAGAAGACCTTATTTTTATTAGTAAGTTGTAATATTAAAGTACTTATCACTTTTGGTAAATCTTTTCTTTGCACCACCAAATCAATTTGACCTTTGTCTTTTAAATATTCTGCCGTTTGAAATTCTTTAGGCAACTCTTCTCGAACTGTTTCTTTAATAACTCTAGCTCCCGCAAATGCAATAAGAGCTTTTGGTTCTGCAATATTAATATCACCAAGCAGTGCAATAGATGCTGTGGTTCCGCCTGTGGTTGGATCTAGACAAACTGAGATGAAGGGAAGTTTTTCTTGTTTTAATGAATTGATAGCTGCAATCATCCTTGGCATTTGCATTAATGATAAATTAGATTCTTGCATTCGCATTCCACCTGAACAAGAAAAGAAAACGTAGGCTAATTTATTACTGAAGGCAAATTCAGCTCCAGCAACAAATGCTTCTCCTGCAGATCGACCAACGGATCCGCCCATAAAATTAAAATTAATCGCACCTGCAACAAGGTAAACATTATTTACTTTTCCTGTTGCAAGCATCACACAGTCATGTTGTGTAGTTTCTTCACGTGCTTGTCTTAATCGAAGTCCGTAAGTTTTAGAATCTGTAAATAATAGAGGATCATCGATTGCAGGAAGCATAGGAGAAATTTCTTGATATTGTCCCTCATCAAAAAATAGTTGAAATCGCTCCTTTGGTTCAATGCGGTGATGTTTATTACATTTATTACAAACATATAAATCATCTTTTAAATCCTGTTTGTATAAGACCGCGCCACAGGAACAATTTTCCCATAACTTTCCCTCAGGGCCGATTTTAACGCGAAATAGATTTTTTATTTTAGGCTTAAAGCGCTTAAATTTATCGGTAATCCAGTTCATATTTTAGATTTTAGTAATTTTACTAAATTCGTTAATGTTTTAACAGGACTTCTCTTTGTCTTTAAAGAGTTAGAAATTCCTTTGCATAATTGACTGCCCACCACCAAACCATCTGCTTGTTTTAGGGATTGAATAGTTTTCTCCGTAATTCCAAAGCCTATTACAATATTTTTATCTTTATTAATTTTTTTTATTTTAAAATAATTTTTTATTATTTGTTTCGGTGTTAATTTTAATTTTCCACCTGTCGTTGATAGCATGGAGATATAATAAATCATGTCGTGGGAGTGTTTGATGATCTGTTTCATTCGCTCAGTGGATGTTGTAGGTGCAAGTAATTGGATAAAATTTATATGATGTTTTTTGCATTTATCTGCAAATTCTTTGTTTTCTGGAAAGGGTAGATCCACCACAATTAGTCCATCTACTCCTATGTTTTTGCACTTATTTAAAAATTTATTCGGACCATATTGCAGGATCTGGTTAAAATAACCCATAAGTATCTTTGGTTTAGTGGGCTCTATTTTTTTAAAGTTTTTAACAATTTCAAAGACATCATTTAATTTTGTTCCATTTTTTAAAGCACGATAAGAACTGTTTTGAATTTGTTTTCCATCTGCAACGGATGTGTTGTGCGGCATACCAATTTCGCAAATATCAACGTAAGGTGAAATTGCTTTTAAAATATCCAATGTCATTTTTTTATTACTATCGCCTGCAACAATGTAAGTAAGCAGAGCCGGTCTTTTTTCTAATTTACAATTTTCAAAGGCTAGGGTGATATTTTCGTTAATCATGATCTTTTCCTAGTCGCTTTGTTAAAATTAATTCATCTTTCTTTGCATCACCGCAAGAGTTTACAACGATGATGGTATCTTCACTTAACTTTGGCGCAAGTTTGATAGCCACAGCAAATGCGTGCGACGGTTCTAAGCTTGGTCTTATCTTTTCATTCTTTGCAATGAGTTGATAAGCAGCTAATGCCTCTTCATCTGAGACAGCAGTGTATCTTGCTCTTTTTGCATCTTTTAAAAAACAATGCAGAGGAGACACGCCAGGATAATCAAGGCCTGCACTAATGGATGCAGTTTCACTAATTTGTCCTTCCTTATCTTGCACTACATATTGTGCAGCGCCATGTAAAATTCCAATCTTAGATTTATTAGTTAAAGGTGCTGCATGCAGTTTACTGTTCTTAGGTCCGCCTGCTTCAACTCCAATAAATTCAACTTGTTTTTTATTGTAATCCATAAAAGAATTCCAAAAACCAATTGCAGAGGAGCCACCACCCACACAATTAATTAATTTCAATTTCTTTGGAATTTTTCCAAATTCTTCTTTTAATTGAACAATAAGTTCTCTTGAAATTTGAGCCGTGCTCCAAGCGCAAATTTTAACAAATATATTAGGTCCAACCGTTGAGCCCACACACATGTGTGTCGTGTCACAATTTGAAACCCAGTAACGCATACATTCTGAAACAGCATCCACCAATGTTTTGCTGCCAGAATCAACAGGGATTATCTCAGCACCATTTACACGAATAGCATCACAATTTGGTTTTTGCCTTGCCATGTCTTTGGTGCCCATAAATATTTTACATTTAAGACCAAATTTTTTTGCAGCCATGGACAGCATTTTTCCAGCATATCCTGCACCCGTGTCACCAATGATATATTTTTTACCTGCGTGTTTACAAATTAATGCATGAACGATGGCGTTATAAATTTTATGCGCTCCGCCATTAGCTTCGCTCACAACCTTTGCATAAATTTGTGCGCCACCTAATTGATGGGATGTGTTGTAAAGTTTTATAAATGAAGTGGGTGTGCCTACATAATTTTTAAAATAATAATCCCGTTCTCTAATAAATTTTTTGTCTTTTCTAAGTTTATTAAAAAGCTTGGTAAGATCTTCTATTGGTTTTTTAAGGGTTTCGGGGACAAAGTTTCCACCAAATTTACCAGCATATAAATAGTTTTTATCGTGCTGATCGATGATGGGTTTTCTCTTTTGTATTCTAATCATGCTTTAACTTTATCTAAAAATTCAACAATTTTTTTACTACTTTTAACTCCTCTACTTTTTTCAACTCCTCCTGAAATATCAATACCATAAGGTTTATACTTTAAAACCTCGTCCACATTATTAATATTAATTGAACCTGCAACTAAATAAGGTTTTGTTATTTTAAGATTTTTTAAAATCTGCCAGTCAAATTTTGCACTTTTCTCCATGGCTGGACTATCAAATAGAAACATATCCACTTCATCTTCAAATTCTTTAAATTTTTTTGCACTACTTTCATCGGTGACTTTAATGGCTTTGATAATTTTTTTATTATATTTTTTTTTTAGCTCTTTTACTCTGTTTAAATCTTCATCACCGTGAAGTTGTAGGTAGTCAAAATCGTTTTTAATATGTTTAATAAATTGATCAGTTTCATTTACGATTACCGCAACTTTATTGATGTGACTTGGAATATTTTTTGTAAGTTTGATTGCTTGTTTTGGAGTTAAATTTCTTGGTGATTTTTCATAAAAGACAAAGCCTAAATAATCCACTTTATGATCAATGGCAGTTTGGATGCTTGCAGCATCGGTCATGCCGCAAATCTTAACTTTTGTTTGCATTTAAATTAAAGCGTTTAAAACTTTTTTAATATTAGTTTTAGGATTGCCTTTAGTAATGTCCCTACCAATGACAAGGTGCGTTGCACCAAGTTTTAGCGCTTGTTTTGGGCTCATCACACGTTTTTGATCTTGGACTTTGTTAGATATTCTAATTCCAGGAACCACTATTTTAAAATTTTTTGAAACTTTTTTAACGTTTTTGATTTCATGGGCGGAACAAACAATACCTTGTATTTTTGCAAGTCTTGCAGTTTGTGCAAGTTTTTGCACTTGCGTTTGAATAGGAGTTTTTGATCCCATTTGTTTTAAATCTTTGTTAGTAAGTGAGGTTAAAATAGTCACCGCTAATATCTTCATTTTTTTATTAGTCTCTAATTGCGCTTTTTTTGCAGCTTTCATCATCTTCAATCCTCCAGTCGCATGAATGGTTAGATAATCAGGCCTAATATCTTTTAAGCTTTTGATTGCTTTATAAACGGTGTTTGGAATATCTAAAAGTTTTATATCGATGAAGATTTTTATTTTCTTATTTTTTTTTTTAAATTTTTT
>VHCC01000063.1 GCA_016882185.1 Candidatus Pelagibacterales bacterium
TAACAAAAGAATTAAAAGATTTGGTTAGAAAAATTATCGGCCCTCTTGCAACCCCTGATCTTATTCATTACACACCAGGCTTACCAAAGACTAGATCGGGTAAAATTATGAGAAGGATTTTAAGAAAAGTTGCTGAAAATCAGTTTGAAAATTTAGGGGATACTTCCACTCTTGCTGATCCAACGGTGGTGCAAAGTTTAATTGATAACCGATTAAATAAATAATCTAAAAGTCGTAAGTAATACCTTTCGTCTCCCAATCTCCATAACGAGTGGGCTCAAGTCCCTTTGGCCCATTAATTTCTTTCCTCTTTTTTATTTTTTCAGATTTTTCTTTTCTTTCAGCCGCTTCTCTTAAAGATTCCTCAGCGTATTTTTTAAATTTATTCGACATGACTATTTAAAGGCTGAAGTAATTTTACAAAATCAATCATAATATTTTGCCATTGAATATCCATAGAGTTGATTACAATTTCTTTATCTAAATCTTTTAATTGATCAGCAATAGGTGACCAACTTAAAAGTGCCTCACAACTTTTTTCAAAAGGTTTTTGTTTGTAACTCATATGCCAATTTACTTTCTCAACTCTTTGCTTAAACTCTTCTAGAGTTTTATTTTTTAACTCAATATCTAAACCATACGGTTGCTGTTCTTCTAAAATTTTTTCTAAGAATACTTTAGCATGTAAGATAATATTTCTATCTTGTTTGTTGTAAATGTATGAAAAGGTAAACAATAATAAATCTTGAACTGAGGCTAAAAAAATATTCCACCTTGCAATATTAACTGAGGTTGAAAATTTTTCATCGTTTAAAGCTTTATAAAAAGTAAAACCTCCCATTCGAGTTCTTAAATATCCATAAAGAGTAAATTGGGTTACATAAGCAGATTTTTCATTTATAAAATTCCTAAGATCGTCAAAATTTTTAATTTTTTTTTCTCCTAAGAATAATTTTTTTGCTGGATGCACAAAAAATTCTGTTGATACACGTAAAAATTGTTGAAGCATTTTACTGAAGTTAAATTTGGACATTAAAAGCTTGAATTTGTATGGAAAATTTCATCTTTACTAATGAATACAACTCAACTAACTTTAAATCAAATAAACAAAGGGGGAAACAATGGCTAGTCCAAAACAAGAAGCCCATTGGCAGGCAACTAAGCGCCTGATGATCATAACTTTAGTGATCTGGTTTTTCTTCTCAACAGTTATCTTCATGTTTGCGCACGATTTAAACAACGCAAGCTTTTTAGGTTATAAACTAGGATATTATATGACAGCGCAAGGCTCGATGTTGGCCTTCATCATATTAATCTTCTGGTCAAATAACCGACAAGAAAAAATCGATAGAGAATTCGGTTTTTCTGATGAAGATAGGGAGGAAGATTAACAATGGCTGAAAAAACTTCAAAACAATTTATCGCAAGTCTACCAAAAATCTACGGTATATACACCGGAGGTTTCTTGGCATTCATCATACTGATGTCCTTTCTAGAAAAAGCAGGTATTTCTGGAAGAAATATCGGATTAATGTTTGTGGGTTTCACAATATTAATTTACGCTTTGATCGGTTGGCTTTCACGAACAACTGAGGTGGATGAGTACTACTTAGCAGGAAAAAAAGTTCCAACAGTTTTTAACGGAATGGCAACTGCAGCTGACTGGATGTCAGGTGCATCGTTCGTTGCGATGGCGGGCGGTATCTACTTTGGTGGATACACCTACATGGCATTCCTAATCGGTTGGACGGGTGGATACGTTCTAGTTTCAACTCTGATGGCTCCATATCTTAGAAAATTTGGATGTTATACGGTTCCAGATTTTATCGGAGCTCGATATGGTGGAAACTTTGCTCGATTCTGCGCGGTATTAGTTTTATTAGTTGCGTCATTCACTTATGTGACCGCACAAATAACTGCAACGGGAAGTATTGCTCAAAAAGCACTAAGTACTGAAGCTTTTCCAGTGACATTCGCTTTTGGATGTTATGTAGGCTTAATCACCATTCTAATTTGTTCTATGCTTGGTGGTATGAGATCTGTTACTTGGTCGCAAGTTGCACAATACATCGTGTTGATTATCGCTTATCTGATACCTCTGTTCTGGATATCTTGGAAATATAATTTCGGGATATTCCCACACGTAATGTTGGGAGACGAGGTGCAAAGATTAGCCGCACTCGAGCAACAATTTGGACTTGTAAGACATACTAAAGAAGTGTTAACCGAAGCCAAAATACCTAATGACGCTCTTGGAAATGCTACATCGCTTAAATATATCGTAGGCGGTCACTCAGCAGTTCCTGCAGGTCATGAAGTTGCATGGAGATATATTTCTCTTGCGATTTGTATGATGGTTGGAACAGCTTCTTTACCTCATATCTTAATGAGATACTTTACAACTCCATCTGTTACAGCTGCTAGACGATCTGTTGGTTGGTCACTGTTCTTTATTGGTTTGCTTTACTTATCAGCGCCAATGCTTGCAACAGTTTCTAAAATCAGCTTGATGGATCCAAATTTACCTACGGCTATCATTGGAAAGAAAATTTCTGATGTAATGCAAATTGGGTGGGTGAAAAACTGGATTGCGGTGAAACAGGTTGTAATCGTTGACTTTAACAAAGATGGCATTCTGCAATTAAGTGAATGGTTCATGAATGAAGATGTGGTTGTTCTTGCAACTCCTGAGATCGCAGGTCTTCCATATGTAATTTCTGGACTTGTTGCTGCTGGAGGATTAGCAGCTGCAATGTCTACAGCAGATGGACTAATTCTTGCTATGGCTAATGCTATCTCACACGACATCTACTATAAAATGATTGATCCTAAAGCTTCAGTAAGAAACAGATTAATCGTTGCTCGTGTTCTTTTAGTTATCCTCGGCTTTGCTGCTGCATGGATTACAACAAAAGGATTAACGGGAATATTAGGAGCCGTTGCGTGGGCATTTGACTTTGCGATGTCTGGATTGTTCTTCCCACTTGTACTTGGTATATGGTGGAAGAGAGCAACTCGTTCTGGTGCAATCGCTGGAATGCTTTGTGGTCTTATCGCTGGATTTGCTTACCTCGTTTGGGTTGGCGTTCCGAATAAGGACATAACATTCTTCATGGGTGCAACACCTTGGAAAGACATTCACTGGTTATTTGTTGATAACTTAAGATTTGGTATTCCTGGAGCTCTAGTAAGCTTGATTGCCATGGTTACTGTAAGTTTAATAACAAAACCAGAGTCAAAAGCGGTTCAGGACATGGTAGATGAAGTGAGAATTCCTTCAGGAAAAACTATCATTAGAAACGCTTAAGAAACTTTTTATCATGGGGCGATTTATTCGCCCCATGAGTATTTCAAAAAAAATTTAATTTAAATTTATGCCGATTTGGGTCCTTGTTCTCGATTATGTTATGGGAATGATCATGTGGACACTGATTGGACGAACTGCAATGAATGTTTTCCAAAGAGAAGACTCTGACTTTTTTTTCATGAGAATGTTTGTCAAACTTACAAATCCCATCATCAAACCTTTTACAATTATCACTCCAAGTTTTATTATAAAACCACTAGTTCCATTATATGTTGCCTGGTTTTTTTATATGTTTAGATTTTATTTTATGCCTTGGGCGTTAGGATACTCAGTGATGGGGATGCTTTCTTTTCCATTAGAAAGTGAATTTACTCAAGTCTTCTTAAGTTTGTTTAAAAAATAATTATAAAAAAACGTTTTAAATTTCTAAAATTCATTTAATTGTGTGCTGTGGCACAAAATATAAAAATATCACCCTCTATTCTATCTGCTGATTTTAGTATCTTGAGCGATGAAATTAAAAATTTAGAAAAAGCAGGAGCTGATTTAATTCACGTTGATGTAATGGATGGTCACTTTGTTCCAAATATTACCATGGGTCCCCCAATTATTAAGGCAATTAGAAAATGTACAAAACTGCCCTTTGATGTTCATTTGATGATCTCTCCTGTTGAAAAATATATTAAAGCTTTTGCTGATGCAGGATCTGATATTATTACCCTTCATCCTGAGGCAACGGATAATTTAAAAAGAGCCATTCAAACTATAAAATCATGTGGAAAAAAAGCGGGTGTATCCTTAAATCCTAAAACACCCATTAGTGCTTTAATGGATGTGATTAATGACATTGATCTTATTTTGATTATGAGCGTAAACCCAGGATTTGCTGGACAAATTTTTATGGGCGAAGTTTTGCCAAAAGTTTCTGAACTTAGAAAAATGATTAATGATAAAAAACTTAAAATTGACATTGAAATTGATGGTGGAATTAACTTTGAAACAGCCCCGCTTGCAGTAAAAGCAGGTGCTAATATCTTGGTATCTGGAACTACAATTTTTTCAGGTTCCCTAAAAGATAACATTCAAAAATTAAGAAATTGCGCTTAAGTGTCAAATATTAATACATTTAACCTTTATCTTTTATCCTTAAAAAAAGGTTTTCAAGATCGATTAAGAGAAAAAAAATTTAAGAGTTCTAACTACAATATTTCGTTAGGTGGCATTCAACCTCACCGTATTTATGAGTCTTCTAATATATTTTTAATTCAAGATCTTATTAATAACGATCCAATCATCCTTAACAGCGTTAGAAAATTTACAACTAATATTTGGAAAATTACTAACTTAGAAAATGATAAAGAAAAAAAGCTTCATGATTTTAGTTGGCTACCAGCATTAAATATTAAAACAGAAAAAGAATTAGGCTGTCTTATTGTTGACCAGTGGATCAATAATTTTTCAAATTATAATGAAAAATACTGGACCTTAGATATCATCACAATGAGATTAATAAATTGGATCTCAAGTTATGATATTATTTTTAAAAATAGCGATCTTATCTTTAGAAGCA
>VHCC01000064.1 GCA_016882185.1 Candidatus Pelagibacterales bacterium
GTTTTAATTATAACAAAACCAGGAACTGCATTATTTAATATCTATTCAATATTCCCATTATTTTATTGTATTGGATTTAGTATTGTAACTGTTTCCATAAAAAAACTATCGAAAACCGAGCCTGATTATTTGATTGCATTTTATTTCACTATTTTATTAATTTTAATAAGCATTTTTTTCCTGTTTTTTGAAGACTGGAAACTTCCAAGTTTAAAAGATTTTATTTTCTTATCTTTAGTTGGAATATGTGGATCCATTGCAAATTTATTTATGACATCAGCCTACAGAATTGCAGAAGCATCACTTATTACTCCGCTTAAATATTTGAGTATTATTTCAGCAATTATTGCAGGTTATTATATATTTAGTGAGATACCTTCAGTAATAACTTTAATTGGTTCTATGCTAATTGTGTTAAGTTCATTTATAATTTTTATGCGTGAAAAAATTAAAAATAAAAAAATTATTCCACTCAGACAAAATTAGTGACTATAAAAAAGCCACCTAATTATTGGAAAGACGGTAAGAATTTCTTATCAAAAAAAGACAAAGTTCTAAAAAAAATAATAGGGAAATTTGATGGATTTTTAAAAACAAGAAAAGATCCTTTCTTTTCACTTTGTAGATCTATTGTAGGTCAGCAAATATCTGTTAAAGCTGCAGATGCAGTATGGATGAAGTTTGAAAAAAAAATAGGAATTATAAATCCAGGTAATGTTTTAAAAGTAAGCAAACAAACTCTCAGAGGCTGTGGTTTTTCAAGACAAAAAATAGATTATTTAAGAGTTTTATCAAAGGCATTTTTAGATGGTGATTTAAATTTAAAATATTTGAATAAACTTTCAGATGAAGAGGCAATTAAATATTTAATAAGACTCAAAGGTATTGGTAGATGGACTGCACAAATGTTTTTAATATTTAATCTTAGAAGAAAAGATATTTTTCCAGAAAAAGATATTGGTCTGTTAAAAGCTATTTGCAAGCAATATAAAAAAAAATATCCACTATCTGAGACTCAGATTGGTCTATTTAAAAGAAAATGGTCTCCGTACTCAACTATTGCAACGTGGTACATGTGGAGAAGTATTGATCCCGTACCTGTTGAGTATTAAACACCTTCAATAATTAAAAGATCCCTAATAGTTGTTTGTTTTGCATGTGACCAGGCTTCTTGATATTTTTCCGAATTATAGCAATTAATTGCTGTGTCATAATCCTTAAACTCCCAAATAACAGTTCTAATAAACTCATCGCCCTCTAAAGTTTTATATTTTCCACCCCTTACTAATGAAGCTCCTCCAAAATCTTCGATTGCTTGTATTGCAAGTTCTGCATAATTTTTAAGTTTATCTTTATTTCCTATAGTTTTGTATTTTGCAATCCAATAACCTTTCATAATTTTCTCCTTAATTTTTATTCTAGTATCTTTAAATTAATTAGTGTTATTTATTTAGTCGATGAAAAAATTAAAAATTTCATGGGAAGAATACAATCAAACTATAGAAAAACTCGCAAAAATTATTAGGGACAGCAACTATCCTTTTAACATGATTGTTGCACTTGCAAGAGGAGGTCTTAGGCCAGGTGATGTTTTATCCAGAATATTTAAAGTTCCAATGGCTATACTTTCAGTAGAGTCATATAGAGGAGATAATACTGAAGATCAAAGGGGCCACATGGTATTTTCAAGAGATCTCGCATTGACAGTAGCAGGTATAAGGGACAAGGTTCTTCTAGTTGACGATTTAGCGGACTCAGGAATTACACTCGAAAAAAGTTTGCAATGGTTAAGACATTATTATGGTTTTTATATTTCTGAGATGAAAACTGCTACCCTTTGGTCTAAAAAGGACTCAAAATTTAAACCAGATTTTTGTGCAAAACCCCTTAAAGACTCTCCCTGGATCGTTCAACCATTTGAAATTTATGAAAATATTCGTCCAAAAGATTTAAAATAGTTATTTAACCCAAAAACTTATTAAACCCAAAATTGCAACAAGCCAAATTGCAAGAGATACTCCTTTTGCTTTTCCAGTAAAAATCTTAATCAGGGCATATGATATAAAACCTAGCGCTATCCCATGGCTTATTGAATAGGTAAGAGGCATTGCAACCATAGCAATAACAGCTGGTGCATATTCACCAATATCATCCCAATTTATGTCTGTAATGTTTCTTAAAAAGAAAGTCGAAACATAAACAAGAGCAGCTCCATCGATTTGCTTGGGTAAACTAGAGGCAAGTGGTGCAAAAAATAAACAAGAAAGAAATAATATTCCAATAACACATGAAGTCAGACCGGTTCTTCCACCAGCCTTAACTCCTGAGCCACTTTCTACGTAAGAAGTTACATTTGATGTTCCAAACAAGCTTCCAATAACCGTAGCTCCACTGTCAGCTAAAACAGGTTTTCCAATATTTTCTACATTACCATTTTTATCGACTTTACCACAAACATTAGCAACGGAAGTAAGAGTTCCTGCTGTGTCAAAAAAATCGATAAAGAATAATGTAAATATTACAGACATCAATCCTATTGTAAGTGCACCTTTTATATCTAATGTTAAAAACATTTTCATTTCAGGGATTGCACCAACAAATCCATTAAATTTTGCAAGTCCAGTGACCCAAGTAATGATACTAAATCCAAGAAGAGCTAAAATTATATTTCCTTTGATGTTGAGTTTTTCTAAAACGACCATGGTTACAAAAGTTAGGCATGCAAGAATAACTATCGGGTCTTTTAAATTTCCTAAAGTGACTAAAGTGACAGGATGATCTACAACTACTCCAGCAATAGACAGACCAATCATAGCAAGAAAAAGCCCAATGCCCGCACCTATTCCTAGTTTTAGACTTTTAGGAATTGCATTTATTATCCAATTTCTGAGAGGAGTTAATGAAACTAAAAAAAAAATTAAACCTGAAATAAATACGGCTCCAAGAGCAACTTGTGGCGAATACCCCATACCTTTACAAACTCCGTAAGCTATGAAAGCGTTAATACCCATGCCAGGAGCAAGTCCTATTGGCCAAGTTTTTGCGTAAAAACCCATAATGAAACAAGCTGCAGCCGTTGCAACTATTGTAGCTACAAAAACACCACCGTAATCAAACCCTCCATCTGCCAATATAATTGGATTTAAGACTATAATGTATGCCATAGTCAAAAAAGTAGTTATGCCAGCTGTAATTTCAGTTTGAACATTTGTTTTATTTTTTTCAAGTTGAAAATAATTTTCTAATATAGACATGTGTTTACATTACTTAATGTAATTGTTTAAAAAATCAAAAATAAAATAATATAAATCAATAGTTGTATTAATTTTCCTTCTAGAATAGAAATTTTATCATTTATTTGTGGATAATTTAGAAATAAATTTAAAAAAACAGATTCGATCAAAGCAAGATCTGATTGATTATTTTTCCAGCGGATCTAAGAAAAAAAAAATTTGCCAAATTGGAACTGA
Organism: Candidatus Pelagibacterales bacterium; assembly: GCA_016882185.1. Classification (GTDB taxonomy): domain Bacteria; phylum Pseudomonadota; class Alphaproteobacteria; order Pelagibacterales; family Pelagibacteraceae; genus Fontibacterium. The sequence goes on from VHCC01000064.1 coordinate 3,471, forward strand.
ACACGAAAAATTTTTATTCAATAAAATTACAAAAAAACCAATCCCATTTAAGGGCAAAAATAGTGTCAACAAAATATTTTCAAAACTAAAAAATTTTGGTTGGAAAGAGGTTAAAGAAGGAAAGAATGTTTTATCTTTAAATAAAGGAAAAAAAAATATCACTTTAGAGCCAGGTCTTCAAATTGAATTATCTGGGGCTACAGTAAGAAATATTCACGAGACTTGCAGAGAAATAAATTATTATTTGGATGAATTAAAAAGTGTATGTGACAAATTTAATATTGGTCTTTTGGGTAATGGTTTTGCCCCAACATTAGGATTTAAAGACGTTCAAATATCCCCTAAGAGGAGATACAAAATTATGAGAAAGTATATGCCAAAAGTAGACAAACTTGGCCTAGATATGATGCATAGAACTTGTGCTACTCAAGTAAATTTAGATTTTAAGGACGAAATAGATTACAAATTTAAGACCAATTTAATTGCAAAATTAATTCCTATATCAATTGCTTTATTTTCAAATTCACCTTTTAAAGAAGGAAAATTAAATGGCTACTTGTCTTACAGATGTCATGTTTGGCAAAATACTGATCATAACCGATCCGGAATCCCTAAATTTTTCTTTGAAAAAACTAATTCATTCGAAAGGTATGTTGATTACGCATTAAATGTGCCGATGTATTTTGTTATTCGAAATACAAAATATTACGATTGCACAGGTGAAAGTTTTAGAAGTTTTATCTCCGGAAATTTAAAAAAAATTCCAAGAATATTTCCAACACTTGGTGATTGGCAAAATCACATCTCAACTATTTTTACTGAGTTAAGATTAAAAAAATATATTGAAATTAGATCGACAGATTCTTGCTCATTTGCTGGAATATGTTCAATACCTGCGTTCTGGACAGGTATCTTATATGATGAGAAAACATTGTATTCTGCGATGGATTTTACAAAAAATTGGACTTACGAAGATATTATGAATGCTTATTACGATGTCCCAAAAAAAGGATTAAGAAGTATGTTTAGGGGTAAGGAAATAGCAACCTTTGCAAAAAAAATTTTAGATTTTTCATACAAAGGCCTTAAGAATAGAAAAATATATAGCAACAAAGGAAATGACGAGACTATTTACTTAAATGACGTGTTTAATTTTATAAAATTAAAAAAAAATCCTGCACAAATACTAATCGATAAATATAAAAAAAAATGGAATAATAATTTATTAAAAATATTTGATGAAGAAGCCTATTAGGATTGCAGTGCAAATGGATCCTTTAGAGTCCATTAATATAAAGACTGATAGCACCTTTATAATTTGTTTAGAGGCTCAAAAAAGAGGCTATAAATTATTCCATTATCTCCCTCAGGATATGAGCATAAAAAAAAATAAAAT
>VHCC01000065.1 GCA_016882185.1 Candidatus Pelagibacterales bacterium
TATTTATTTCATTTGTGGTAGCTCTTACTAGGCCTCTGTTGGTTTTATACCAAATACTATCAAAAAAAACTGCTCCAATTACAACCTGTATAAGTATAATTGGTACTACTATAATTAATAGAGATCTAAAAAGTAAAGTTCGAGGAAATATTTTTCTTAACATTTCAATCTAGCCATAGAACATATCCCGTTCCTCTGACTGTTTGGAGATATTTTGGATTTTTTGGATCAGGTTCAATTTTTTGCCTAAGCCTAGTTACCAATACATCTATACTTCTTTCTTGAGTTAGATTTGTAATTTTTGATATCTCTTCTCTGGAAAATATTTTTCCTGCAGACTCAATCATATTCTCTAGAAGAATTTTTTCACTAGCATTTATTTTAATTACTTTTTTTTCTTTTTGAATTTCCATTTTCTTCATATTAATATTTGCTTTTCCTATTTTAATTGAATTTATTACATATTTATTTTTTCTTATTCTTTTAATTACATTTTTAATTCTTAATAAAAGTTCTTTAGGTTCAAAGGGTTTTGGCAAATAATCTTCTGCCCCCAATTCTAATCCTCGCACTCTATCTTCAGGCTCACCTTTTGCGGTTAGAAGAATAATAGGAAGGTCTATTTTTTCCCTAATTTCTTTTGTAAGTTGCAAACCGTCTTTACCAGGCATCATTATATCAACAATTGCTAAATCAAATTTTATAATTTTTAACTTTTCTTCAGCATCAGAAGCGTTGATTGCCGTAGATACGAAAAAATTATTATTTTTTAAATATTGTCTAAGCAAATCTCTAATCTTTTCATCATCATCAATAATTAAAATATGTATTTTTGAATTATCCATAAATTATCTTTTTCATTATTGACTTAAAATTAGAAACTTCATCAGAAGTTGAATTTTTAAGCGCATTTATTATTCTTTTTTTTTGTTTATTATAAATTTCATGACAAAGTTTAATTCCTTTTTCAGTTAATACTAATTCTTTTTGTCTACCGTCCTTTGTGCCTTTTTTTTGTGATATAATATTTTTTTTTATTAGATCTTGAAGAACTCTACTTAAACTTTGTTTAGTAATTTTCAATTTTCTTAATATATCAGCAATAGTGATATTAGGACTTCCTTCTATAATACAAAGTAACCTGTGATGTGCTCTACCAAAAGAATTTTTTTTTAATACTTCATTTGGATCAGAATAAGAGTCTATGTAAGCTTGAAAAATGAGTTCTAAAATTTCTTTTAAACTTTTTTCTCTTAAATATAAAAGATCTTTCATTTTAAAATTTTATTGTACGTCAGTTTTATTGACATATCTACTTTACTTATTTACCAATACAATTTTAAATATTATTTACTCTAATGGAACCAGTCCCTTTTGATAAAAGATCAGGAAAAATTTGGTACAATGGTAAATTAGTTGATTGGAAAGAAGCTAATTTACATATTCTAAGTCATGGACTTCATTATGCTAGCTGCGTGTTTGAAGGCGAAAGGGTTTACAATGGGCAAATTTTTAAGTTAAGAGAGCATACAAATAGATTGATTTATTCAGCAGAGAAAATGGGCATGAAGATTCCTTACTCGGCTGAACAAATAGATAAAGCCTGTAAAGAAATAATTTCTGTACAAAATGTCAAAAATGGCTACGTGAGGCCAGTGGTGTGGAGAGGAAGTGAAATGATGGCGATATCTGCTCAAAAAAGTCAGATTCATTTTGCTATAGCAACTTGGGAATGGGGTTCTTATTTCGATCCGCAAATTAAAATTAAAGGAATTAGATTAGATATTTCTAAATGGAAAAAGCCACCACCAGATTGTATACCATGGGATACAAAAGCTTCAGGCCTTTATATGATTTCAACTCTATCCAAACATGAGGCAGAAAAAAAAAATTATCATGATGCTTTAATGATGGATTATCAAGGGAATATAGCAGAAGCCACAGGTGCAAATATTTTTTTTACCAAAACTAATAATAATGAGATTCATACCCCAATAGCAGATTCTTTTTTAGACGGAATTACCAGAAGATCAATTATAGAAATTGCTAAACAACTTCAGATTAAAGTTTTAGAAAGAAAAATAAAACTCGATGAACTTAATAAATTTGATGGGTGCTTTTTAACTGGAACTGCAGCCGAGGTAACACCAGTATCTCAGATAGGCGATATTAATTTTGCTGTTGTTGATATGATTAAAAGATTAGATGAAAATTATTCAAAATTGGTTAATAAAAATTAAAGATAATTAATCAATAAGATCTATTCCTTTTCTTAAGTATGCGTAACCTGTCCAAAGCGTCAATATAGCAGACATCCAAAGCAAATATATTCCTAACTCAATTCCATAATCAAATAAAAATTTATTACCGCTATTACCTGCTAATAAAATAGAAATAGCAGTCATTTGTATTACTGTTTTGCCCTTAGATAAATTCGTTACAGGAATATAAATTTGTGCTTTTGCTAAAAACTCTCTTAATCCTGAAATTAAAATTTCTCTTGTTATTATTATAATTGCTGCCACTACATGAAGACCTTTTATAGTTTGACTCATTATTAAAAGTGCAAGGGCTGTTGCAACTAAAACTTTATCTGCAATTGGATCTAGCAATTCACCAAACTTAGATTGTTGCTTATATAATCTTGCAAAAAATCCGTCTAAATAATCTGTAAAAGCGGCTATTACGAATATAATACAGGATAACCAATCACTTAATTCTCCAGGAAAATAGTAGATAACTACCAATATTGGAGCAATTAGAATTCTGCCAATGGTTAAGATGTTAGGTATTTTCATTTTTTTGAAATTAAATTATTTTTATTAAAAAAATTATAAATTTTATTTGCAACAAAATCACTTATTCCGTTTATTTTTTTCATATCCTCGATACTTGCGCTCTCTATTAATTTTACAGATCCAAAGTGATTTAAAAGCATTTTTTTTCTTGTTTTTCCTATCCCTTCAATATTATCAAGCGCAGATTGGGTAAATGTATTTTTTCTTTTAACTCTATGCGAAAAAATTGCAAATCTATGGGCTTCATCGCGTAATCTTTGTAAAAAAAATAACAATACATTATTATTAATTTTTATTTCTTTTTTATCATGATAAAAAGTTTCATCTCCTTGATTTCTTCTTTCGCTTTTTGCAATCGCTATCATATTTAGATTAAAATATCCGAGTTCATCTAAAATTTTTCTAGCTACGTTATAATGACCCTTGCCACCGTCAATTATGATTAAATCAGGAATTTCATCATCATTATTTGACTTAATTTTAGCAAATCTTCTAGAAAGAACTTCTTTTAACATTCCGTAATCATCTCCGGGATTAATATTTGTTTTTGCTATATTAAATTTTCTATATTTTCTTTTGATAAATCCATTTTTTCCGAATACAACAAAAGACCCAACAGCATTTAATCCTTGAATATGACTATTATCGTAAACTTCAATTAATGTTGGATTAAAGCCCAAATCAAACTCTTTATTAATTAATGATAAAAAATGATCATTATTTTTATTCTCTAATAGCTTTTTGTCCAAAGCTAATTGAGCATTCTTAATAGCTAATTTTATTGAAAGTGTTTCACTATTATTTTGTGCAGTTTTTATATTAATTTTTTTATTATATTTTTTTTCTAAAGCTGCCTTGATTAGTGCCAAATCTTTAATTTTTTCACTTAAAATAATTTCTTCTGGTGGGATTTTATTTTCATAAAATTGAATTAAAAATGAATAAAAAATATCATCTGTATCATCGTCTTTGTCATGTTTTGGAAAAAAAGCTTGGTTACCCCAATTTTGTTTTGATCTATAAAAAAATACCTCAATGCACGTAATATTATTTTTTTGAAATAAAACAATTAAATCTGCATTATTAAAATTATTTTTATTTATTTGCTGAGATGATTGAATTTGAGTTAATGCTTTAATTCTATCTCTAATTGTTGCTGCTTTTTCGTAATTAAATTTTTTACTTTCAACTTCCATTTCTTTAGAAAGTTTTTTTTGTATAAGAGCAGATTTTCCATTTAAAAAACTAATACTGTCCATTACAAGTTTATTATAATCTTCTTCACTGACTTCATTTGTACATGGAGCAGAGCATCTTTTGATTTGATATAAAATACATGGCCTTTTTCTATTGTGAAAAATTGAGTCATCGCAAACCCTCAATAGAAATACTTTTTGTAGAGTTTTTATTGCCCATCCCGCCGCTCCAGATGACGCAAAGGGGCCAAAAAAAATATCATTTTTATTTTGTTTGCCCCTAAATTTTGTTAATTGAGGAAATTTGTGAGATTTTGTAAGCTGAATATAAGGAAAAGATTTATCATCCTTTAATAATATATTATATCGAGGCTGATTTTTTTTTATTAGATTAGCCTCTAGTAGTAGCGCCTCAGCTTCATTTTGTGTTGAAATAAATTCTAGATTTTTTGTATTAGAAATCATTCTTTCTGTTCTGATAGGTAAATAAGAAGATGAAATGTAACTATTTATTCTATTAGGCAGGTTCTTAGCTTTTCCTACATAAATAATGACTTTTTTATCATCTAGCATTTTGTAAACACCAGGACCATTAGGCAAAAATTGAATTGTATTTTTTATGATTTGTTTACCTTGTTCAAAGCTTTTCATAATCATTTCTTGTCTTAG
>VHCC01000066.1 GCA_016882185.1 Candidatus Pelagibacterales bacterium
CTGCCCTTACAAGAAAAATACATGATGAAATAATCAATAAAAAAATTGATACTAACTCTCAAACTGGTCAGCGGTATCTGGCGCAACTACAAACTCTTGCACTTAGAATAAAGTTAATCAAAACAACACAAATACTTTCAGGATTTAGTTTTTTATTTAATTTAGTCTCTGTGCCATCTCATTATCTTCAATTTAAGGTGCTTGCTTTCACATCTTTTGGGGTAGGAGTATTATTACTTGGAATTGCAATTATGTTATTTGTATATGAGGTTAGTATTTCAGCTAAGGCTTTAGAACTTCATTTAGGTGATCTTAAAGAATTCGAAAAATTTTAAAATTATATTTTTAAAAAGTATCTTAAAAATTTTGAATAGTAATTTTTTATTGTTATAAATAGAAATGGAGATAGAAAACACACAGAGAGTGCTCTCAATAGAAATAGAGATTATTTAGTATTAAGCGTATGCAGGGAATTTTAATTTATGAACTTTTTTTTTAAATTCTTATCTCTTTCAAGTATGTTTTTATTGATATCAAACTCATCCTATGCGCGAGATATTGCTAAAATTAAAGATGGTGTACTTATTTCAAATGTAAATAACATGACTTTATATATTTTCGATAAGGATGTTGAGGGTTCTGGTAAATCAGAGTGCAACGATCAATGTGCTAAAAATTTCCCTCCTTTCACTGCAACGGAAAAAGAGAAATCTCACGGGCACGGAAAATTTAAAACGATTACTCGGTCAGACGGAACATTGCAGTGGACTACTAAATCTGGAAAACCATTATATTTTTATGCAAAAGATACAAAACCTGGTGATAGGTTAGGTGATAATTTAAATAACGTTTGGAAAGTTGTAAAATAGATAATTAAAAATTTCTAACTAAATATCTAACCTCTGGAATTCGAGTATGGGTATTTTGACTGCCTAAAACAATAACAACTCTTTTTCCTTTATTAGTTTCAGTGAGTAAAGCGATACAACCGCCAGCAGCACGAATGTAACCTGTTTTGCTCACAATAAATTTTCCATTTTTCACTAAAGGATTAGTGTTTTTTACAGAATAGTATCCCTCCTCTAACTTTACACGCATGGAGGGAGTTTGTGAGGATTTTACAATAATTGGATAATTTTGGGCGGCAAGAACTAATTTAACTAAACTACTTGAGGTTGAAACATTATCATCATTTAAACCTGAAGCATCCACAAAGGAGGTATCTTTCATACCAAGTCTTCTTGCCTTTACATTCATAGCCTCCACGCAAGCCTCATATCCACCAGGGTAATGTTCACATAATAAATCTGATGAGTGATTGTTAGAACGAATAAGAGCAAGTCGTAAATGTTGTCGTCTTGAAATATCATTTATTTTTTCATTTAAATCTTGATTAGCATCAAGGACCACCATGGCGGTCATTAATTTTGTAATACTTGCAATACTTCGCAGATCATTGGCATTTGAACTTTTAATAATTCTGCCATTATCATCTGCAACTACCCAGCTTTTTGCACTTATCGAAGATTTTTTCTTTTCTTGATTAGATGGTTTTTTAGCCTCAACGGCTAGGGACAAAAACAATACAATTATAAAGAAGATGATAAAACTTTTCTTCATCCTTGAACTTCTTACATTAATTCGCTCTTAAAGAAACCCTTACCAATAAAACCCGCTCTAAAGCTTACTTTTTAGAGAGATATTTCTGCAAGACTAAGATACTTTATTAAAAAATTTAATAATGAATTAATTTTATCAAAAAAAATATGGATCACAGTGTAAATTTAATTGCGCTACTTGCAACTGGATTTGGACTGGCGTTATTTTTTGGTTACCTTGCTAATTATTTTAAAATTCCAACTTTAGTAGGTTATCTATTTGCAGGATTTTTCATAGGTCCCTTCACACCAGGATATGTTGGAGATCAACAGCTTGCAAATCAACTGGCTGAAATTGGTGTCGTGTTACTGATGTTTGGAGTAGGTTTGCACTTTAGTTTAGATGATTTAGATCGATTAAAAAAAACTGCTATTCCAACGGCCATCTTAAATATTTTTATCATCACCTTAATCACTGTTGTCATCAGTGTGTATTTCTGGGGCTACTCCTTAATGGGTGGAGTGATTTTAGGACTTTGTTTATCAGTCTCTTCAACGGTAGTGCTTGTTCGTGCTTTAGAAAAAAGAGATTTACTAGCCACAGATGTTGGCAAATTTTCAATTGGCCGTTTAGTGGTTGAAGATATTATTATGATCTTAGTATTAGTTTTTTTACCCGTTATTTTTCAAGTTTTTATTAAACCACAATCTGAATTGATTGAGCAGACAACCATAGAGAGTCTAACCCCAGCACTTCTTGCAACTCTTAAAATTATCATATTTGTTCTTTTGATGTTTTTTTTAGGAAGAAAAATCTTACCTAAAATTTTAAAAGCCATTGTTAAAACAGAATCGCGAGAACTATTTACCCTTGCCATTGTGAGTGCTGCGGTGAGTATATCTTTTTTTTCAGCAAAATTTTTTGAAGTTTCCATGGCCTTAGGTGCTTTTTTTGCAGGTACTATTTTTAAAGAAACGGAGTATTCAAAGCGTGCAGAATTAGACTCTCTACCACTTCGTGATTTATTTTCAGTCTTATTTTTTGTCAGTATTGGAATGTTATTTAATCCCTTAATCATCATTCTTTATCCTTATAAAGTTTTAATCATTGCAATCATTATTGTGGCTGTAAAATTATTTGCAACCACCGTTCTTTGCGTTCTCTTTAAATATCCATTTAAAACTGCCTTAGTGATCGGCTGTGGTCTTGCGCAGATTGGCGAGTTCTCTTTTATTTTAGCAAGTATGGGATTGCAATTTAAATTAATTTCAAAAAATGCTTATAATTTAATTTTAGTTGGCGCCTTTATAAGTATCGCACTTAACCCAACGCTCTTTAAATTAAGCAGACCCTTTCTAGAGTGGTATGAGAGAAAACGAAGATATTTTTATTAATTAAAAAAATATCAAGTGGGTAAATTATTTACCCACTTAATAATTATAAGTTTTAAAATAATATTAAACTTTAGATCCAATTAACTTTAAAGCATCCTTTAAAGCTTTTTCAGATTTGTCATGAGATCCAGCTTTATGTAATTTTTCACCTTCAGCTCTTAACTCTTTTGCTTTTTTAACATCCGCAGCAGATGCTTTTGTAGTTGCAACATCTTTATCAAATTGCGCCCATAATTTTGGACAATTACCAGCAAATGCAGTTGATGTTACTAAAAACATACTTACGATTAAAACAAGTATTTTTTTCATTATTATTTACTGTTAGTTAGTATTTTATATTAGCACAAAATTGAAAAATTAGAGAATAAAAATAGTTAATTTTTAAGCCAAATTTCAAACTTATTTATGTCATAAATTTTGTTTATGATTAATTTATGAAATCTAAAGTTTTAAGTTTATTAGTACTTTTAAGCTTATTAACGTCCTGCACAGTAATTTCAGAAAAAGCAGCACAGAAGGCTGATAAGGAAAATGCCTATCTTTCAACTTTTTTAAATAAATCCTCTGCAAATTTAAATCAAACTTTTGGAAAACCTACGCAAATTTTAACTGAAAATAATCAAACAGTTCATGTTTATGAGATCAAAGGTAAGGTATTTGATTGTCAGAGAAAATTTACCCTTGATAGTAAAAATATCATCACGGGTTTCGTTTCTACATGCTGGGATTGATTTAATATCTGCGTCTTTAATTTATTTTTCATATAATATTGTTTTATGAAAAGAATCGGCATTTTAACCTCAGGTGGAGATTGTGCAGGTTTGAATGCTGCCATTCGTTCTATTTTTTACCGTGCTAAAAAATACAATATGGATGTGTTTGGAATTAAAGATGGCACACTAGGTCTTATTCAGCGACCCGTTAATTATATAGAACTTAATTATCCAATGGTGAGTGGGGCTATGTTTAGAGAGGGAGGAACTTTTTTAGGCACCACCAATAAAGGAGATCCCTTTCATTTCAAAGGTGAGGATGGAAAATATTCAGATATTTCAAAAAAAATTATTGAAGGTTACAAATTATTAAAACTGGATGGTCTTATTGTCATAGGTGGCGATGGTAGTATGAAAATATTTAAACAGCTTGCAGATCAGGGAAAGTTAAATATCGTAGCCATTCCAAAGACCATCGACAATGATTTAGGGGCAACTGAAAACTCTATTGGTTTTAACACAGCAGTTGCCGTTGCAACGCAGGCTATAGATAATTTACAAGCAACCGCTGCAAGTCACAGACGTGCGATGATTTTACAAGTGATGGGAAGAGATGCAGGTCATATTGCACTCAATACTGGAATTGCAGGGGGAGCCGATGTGATTTTAATTCCAGAACTTCCTTACACCATCGATGGAATAATAAAGAAATTAAATGAGATGAAAAAATATAACATTCACCATTCTCTTATTGTTGTGGCTGAAGCTGTTAAAACAGAAGAGGGCGAGACTTATAAAGTCAGTTTTGCAGATGGGGAAAAGCGCCTTGGTGGAATTGGAGATTATTTAGCTGAGCA
>VHCC01000067.1 GCA_016882185.1 Candidatus Pelagibacterales bacterium
AGATTTTAAATACTTATGTTGACTCAAAGAATAATGGCTCAAGCAAGTTAGATCCTGCAGAAGCCAAAAAGGTTTATGCTAAGATGCTTTCCTCAAACGAAATTATAACTTTAATTAACGCTATTGGTACTGGATTTGATGATTTTAGTCTTGAAAAATTAAGATATGGAAAGATTATTATTATGACCGATGCTGATGTTGATGGATCTCACATTAGAACTTTATTATTAACTTTTTTTAATAATGAGCCGTTTAACGAGTTAATAAAAAATGGAAAAATTTACATAGCTCAGCCACCTTTATACAAAATAAAAGTAGGAAAAAAAATATCTTATATCAAAAACGACGAAGATCTTTTTGACATCACAATTAATACAGCCAAGGATACAATTAAATTTTATTCAGAAGAAAATGAAAAATCAAAACAAGAAAATTTTGATGACATTATCAAACTCTCCAGAAGATTTGACTCTAGAATAAGAAATTTAGGAAAAGATTTTGATAGAGACTTAGTCGAAGCTTTAGCTATAGTCGGAAGTTTTTACAAAGATAAAAAAGATTTTTTAATTAGAGATGATTTTGATGACAAGAAAAAAAAAAGCGCAATACAGGCAGCGGCAGACTATTTAAATGGATCAAGTAATAACGGTGAAAATAATTTATGGAAAGGATCTTTTAAAGAAAATTTATTTATTGTAGAAAAAAAATATTATGAAGAAACTATTTTTAAAAAATTAAGTTTAGATTTTTTAGATACAAAGCATGTGGAAGAATTGAGTCAGCTTGGCGAAATGTTAAAAATTTTTAGAAAGAATTGCTATATTATTAATTCTGCTAATGAAAAGATCAACGTTTATTCACCAATCGATTTTTTAAAAAGAATTGTAGAAGAAGGCAAAAAATCAATATCTATTCAACGATTTAAAGGATTAGGAGAAATGAACCCAGAGGAATTATGGGAGACAACTTTAAATCCAGAGAATAATACTTTGTTAAAAGTAGATTATTCGGGAAATGATGTTGATAACGAAACTACTAATCCAGGTGATCGAGATAGAGAGATTTTCAAAATTTTAATGGGTGAAGATGTTGTTCCAAGAAAAGATTTTATCAATAAAAATGCTATTAATGTTAATAATCTAGACATCTAGTTTAATGAATTTAGCAAAATTACCAGAGCTAAATGACAATCAAATAAAACTCTTAACTTTAATTTATATTCGTTGGGTTGCTATTCTTGGTCAGTTTATAACAATATCAATTGTATATTTTTATTTTAATTTTAGTTTTAATATTGAGTATTGTTACCTATTAGTTTTATTTTCCTCTTTTCTTAATATTTTTTTACAAATTAGATCAAAAAAAACCGAGCTACTGTCCAATAAACAAGTGACTTTTAGCGTCCTTTACGACTTATTTCAGTTGTTTGGGCTATTATTTTTAACTGGTGGATTAACCAATCCGTTCTCAATATTAATTGTTGCTCCTATTACAATTGCAGCAGGATTTTTAAATCTTAGAAGTAGTATTTTGATCGGTTTTTTATCAATTGTATTGATTATTATTTTATCATTATTTTATTTTGAATTACCTGGAATTGAAAATAATTACCTTTTTCCAAAATTTTATATTCTCGGATTAGCATTAGCATTATGTACTACAATAATATTTTTAGCTATTTATTCTCAAAGATTAGCAATAGAAAGTGCGCAAAGAAGCGAAGCCTTTAATGTTTTGCAACAAATATTTTTAAGGGAGCAAGAGTTAAAATCCTTAGGCGGACTTGCAGCAGCAGCAGCTCATGAATTAGGAACTCCTTTAAATACCATATCCCTAGTAGCTAAAGAGTTAAAAAAAGAAATAGGATCAAATAAAAAATTTAATCAGGATTTAGACCTGCTTATTTCTCAATCCAAAAGATGCAGCGATATATTAAAGCAGATATCAAAAAATCCTTATACAGAAAAAGAAGATAATTTTTTTGATAAAGCATCTTTTAAAATTATCGTTCACGAAGTTGTCGACTCATTAAAAGATTTAAGTAAGAAAAAAATTATAATTAATGATGACGAATATAAAAAGGATTATTTAATTACAAAAAAAATTGAGATCATTTATAGCCTTAAGAATATCATTGATAATGCTTTAAAATTTTCCTCAGATAAAATTGAGATTTTTTTATTATCTAATGAAGAACAATTAAGAATAAAAGTTGAAGATGATGGAGTAGGCTTTCCAAAGCAAATATTAGGATTTTTAGGAGATCCTTATATTAATAAAAAAGATCTAGACAAAAACAAAGAAGGATTGGGCCTTGGAATTTTTATAGCAAAAGTTTTTTTAGAAAGATTGTCAGCTATTATTAATTTTTATAATTTAGAGGGAAAAGGTGCGGGAGTAGATATATCTTGGCAAAAAAAAGATTTAATTAATTTAAAACTTATATAGCTGGTTCTTGTTGGGTCATACAATGAATTGCTCCAAATCCCCAAATAAGATCACGACAATTAATTGGAACAATTTTTCTGCCCTTAAAATGATCTTCTAAAATTTGAAAAGCTTTGTCATCATTTTTATCTTCAAAGATTGGCAAAAGAACAATTTTATTTGCTATATAAAAATTTAGATAACTTGCTGGTACTCTTGTGTCCTCAATAATTAATGGCGATGGCATGGGTATTTCTACAATTGTATTTTGTTTGCCTAAATGATTTCTAGATTTTTTTAAGATTTTTAGATTTTCATTTAAAGCTGAATAATTTTTATCGCTTTTTCTATATTCTATTGCTGTAAATATTTTATCATCATCAAAAAATCTTGTTATGTCATCGATATGACCATGTGTATCGTCACCAACAATACCTTTATTTAACCATATAAAATTTTTAATATTTAAACTTTCGCTAAGGATTATTTCTAATTTTTCTCTATTTAATCCAGGATTTCTCTCTTGTACTTTGCTTAATAAACATTCTCTTGTTGCAATTAATGTCCCTTTCCCATTCACATCAATTGCACCACCTTCTAATATAACGTTTTTGACTTTATTTTTTATTTTCCTTTTTACATCTATAAGTTCTATGTTCTTTATTTTTGCTATTTGTGGCTTAATATTATTGTCAAAATTATAATCTTTATATTTAGCCCACGCATTGAAATGAAAATTAGTCATGATTTTCTTTTTTAAAAAATCGTTTACTAAAAAAATAGGTCCAGTATCTCTAGTCCAAACTCTATTTGTCTTAATGATATGAAAATTAACTTTATTAAGGTTTGTTTTCTCTTTAATCAAAATTTTCTTAATATTTTTTTTAACTGATTTTGATTGTATTAAAATATCAACTTGTTGAACTTTAGATAAAGCTGAAGTTATTTTAGCGAAAGTCGATGGAATGTTTTCAAATTTATTTGGCCAGTCATTTTTATTATGTGGCCATGCTAACCATGTGGAATTTTGCTTTTCCCATTCTGCTGGCATTCTATAACCCAAAGATGCCAGATTTTCATTCATTGGAAGGATTTTTTAATAGACCGTGGTATTGATCAATTCTTCTATCTCTTAAGAATGGCCAATGTTGTCTTACTTTTTCAACTTTGCTTAGATCAATATTACAGATAATAATTTCCTCCTTGCGGTTGCTAGCTTCTGCAATAATATTTCCATTAGGGTCAAATACGATTGAATTGCCCCAAAATTCGATAGAATTATTTTTTTCACCTTCAATACCAACTCTGTTAACAGAAACAACGAATACTCCATTTGCTATAGCGTGTGATCTTTGAATTATAAGCCATGCATTTAATTGTGATTTACCAAATTCTTTTTTCTCACGTAAATGCCAGCCTATTGCTGTTGGATAAAATATGATTTCTGCACCCTTTAGAGCCGTTAAACGTGCCGCTTCTGGAAACCATTGATCCCAGCATATTAAAGTTCCAATCGTACCATGCTTAGTGTTAAAACTTTTAAACCCTAAATCACCAGGGGTGAAATAAAATTTTTCATAATATTGAGGATCATCTGGAATATGCATTTTTCTATAATGACCAAATATTTTTCCTTTTTCATCAATTACAACACATGAGTTATGATAAAGACCCGAAACTTTCTTTTCAAAAATTGGAACGATTATTATTACGCTTATTTTTTTTGCTAACTCGCATAATGCTTTAGTAGTTTTTCCAGGTATCATTTCTGCTATTGCAAAATTATCGTGGTTTTCTTCTTGGCAAAAATAATGCGTTAGAAATAGTTCAGGCAAACAAACAATTTGTGCACCTTTTTTTTTCGCTAATTTTATTTTTTCAATGGCTTTAGAGAGATTTTTTTTTGGATCAGCATCCATCTTCATCTGCACCAAAGCCACTTTAGTTAGTGAAGACATTGTTTATTTAAATAATTTAGAAAAACTCCTTTTAGGTCTATTTTTCCAGTAGCCTCTATGAAATGCATCGCTTGCTATAAGAGGTATAACGCTAGTTGCTTCAGCGAAAACCATTTGCTCTTTTGCTGTATCTACTT
>VHCC01000068.1 GCA_016882185.1 Candidatus Pelagibacterales bacterium
TTTTTAGCTTTTCTTTTTCTTTCCAAAAGATAGTTGGTTTATAATGTTCTAAGGCTTCAATTGGATTTTTTTCTTTAGAAAAATCTATAATTTTAAAAATACGAAAAATTGTATTTTTTAAAATAATGACATTTTCTAGTGGATTATGTGTTGAGTTTAAAAAATTTTCAATTTCTTGTTTGTTAGTATTGCTTAAAAGTGAAAATTCTTCATTATCGGAATAACCCTGGTCGTTGCATATAGACTCTAAAATACTTGTTGTAATAGTAGTTTTTGACTCATTTAAAATCTCAAGTTTAGATATAATTTCTATTATTTTTAATCTATTTAGATTTTTTTTTGTTTGAAGAATACTTAGCTGATCTGCATTAAGATTAATTTTTTTTTGTTGTAGATTTTGATTTAAAAAAGAGAAAAGCTGTTTTTCACTGTCATTATAACAAGGTACTGCAATTGTATCGTTAGAATTTTCAAATTCTAACCTTATTTTGGAATTTTTTTTTAATACATCGCAGTTTAAAATAACTAAACATTTATCAATATTTTTAAAAAAATCTTTAATATGAGTAAATGTGCTTTCAGATAAATTTTTAATTATTATTAAAAATTTCTCTCCAAATATATTATTAACGTTAATTAAATTATTGAGCTGATCTATATTTTTAACAATATCATCATTATATAAAACTTTTTTTATATAGTTTGTGTTTTGACTAATTATTTTTTGGTTTAGTTGTTCTACAAGTTCTTTATTTTCACCATAGAACAAGAAAATTTTTTTTTTTAATATTGTATTATTTAAAAAACTTTCTGTATTTGAAATCACTTTTTTTAATTTAGATTGGCCTTTAATCTAAAGCTTATAATATCTACAAGACCTTCTAAAAGAATTCTTTTTTCACTATTTCTGATTTGTTGATTATTATTCATATTGTCGCCAATTGAAATTTTTTTATCTTTAAAAAGATTATCCTGGTAAAGAACTGTATTATTTTTATCAAAAACTTGAAAAGTAAAATTTAGTTTTAAATTTTCTTCAGTTGCTATTCCCCTGCTATCTGTTGCAGAAGTATCTGAAGATTGGAATACTTGCGCTTTTAGTATGTATCCACGATCGTCTTTTTCATTAATTTGTAATTTTAATTTTCTTTCAAGATCAAACACTACTTCTTTTTCTCCAGTTATTTCAATCTTAGTAAACGCAATGGGTTTTTGGTTTTTAATATTTACAGGAGAAAATCCACAATTAAGTATTAGTAAAAAAAAAAGAATGTTTAGAAATTTTTTTTTCATGTTGTAACAATATTTAAAATTTTATTTTTTACATATATCTTATTCTTTATTTTTTTAGATGAAAGAATTGTTTCTATATTTTTAATTTTTAAAGACTTATTTAAAATATTTTCTTCATTATCATTTGCATCAGCCTCGATTAATGCACGTTTTTTTCCATTTATTTGAATTACAATTATAAACTTCTTATTATCTTCTAGTAACTTACTGTCGAACTTTGGCCACATCTGATTGTAGAGATCATCTTTTCCAGTTATATTGCTATAGCATTCATTAGCTATGTGAGGAATAAAAGCTGAAATGATGATTAAATATTTTATAAAAATGTTTTTTAGATCAATGCTATTGATTTTTCTATTTTGTATACTCTCATTGATTAAATTTAAAAAACTATAGAGTTTTGCTATTGTTACGTTCATTTGTAATTTATCAATCAGATTCGTAATTTCACAAATTAATATATTAAATTGTTTTAAAGTTTCTTCATCAGATGTTACTAAATTTTTGTAGTTTAATACTTCTGTTTTCGTTCTCCAAATTTTTTGGATATACTTGAATGCACCACTTATACCCTCATTAGTCCATTGAATGTCTCGATCTGGAGGACTATCAGATAAAATAAACCAACGAGTTGCATCAGCACCATAGATGTTTATTATCTCGTCTGGATTTACTACATTTTTTTTTGACTTAGACATTGCTTGACTATCACCCTTTATGACCTCCTCACCATTTGACAAAAAATATTTATTGTCTTTTTTTTTTATCTCTGATGGCAAAATCCATTCTCCATTTTTTGTTTTAAACGTCGGATGACATACCATTCCTTGTGTAAATAGATTTTTAAAAGGTTCTTTGAATTTAAACTGAAAATTTTCTCTTAAAGCCAAAGTAAAAAATCTTGAGTATAAAAGATGTAAAATAGCGTGTTCTACACCCCCGGTATATTGATCAACCGGCATCCAATAATTTACATCATCAGTTTTAAATGGATCATTCTGATCGTTTGGATTTGAAAATCTTAAAAAATACCAAGAAGAGTCAACAAAAGTATCAAATGTATCAGTCTCTCTTATTGCTGACATTCCTGTATGAGGACATGTAGTAAATTTCCAAGTAGGATGATTTTGAAGTGGATTCCCGGTCTTTGAAAAATCAATATCTTCCGGTAATTTTACTGGAAGGTCTTTATCAGGAACTAAGATAATCTCACCATCTTCACGGTATATGATTGGGATGGGACATCCCCAATATCGTTGTCTCGAGATTCCCCAATCTTTTAATCTAAAATTTATCTTTTTTTTTCCAATACCTTCACTTTCAAAGATTTCTGATATTTTATTTTTTGCTTCACTATTGTTTAATCCGTTTAAAAACTCTGAGTTAATTATATTTCCCTCACCTGTAAAAGCTTCTTTTAAATTTTCGCTTGTTTGACTTTGATTTGATACGACTTCTATAATCTCTAAATTATATTTTTTTGCAAATTCAAAGTCCCTCTGATCATGAGCTGGACATCCGAAAATTGCACCTGTACCAAAGTCCATTAAAACAAAGTTCACAACAAATATTGGTATTTTTTTTTTTAAAAAAGGGTGAGTTGCACTATAGGTAGTTTTAAAACCTAATTTTTCTTTAAGTGCAATAGATGCCTCTGATATGCTTTGATTATTATTTTGTTTAATAAATGTTTTAAACTCAGGGCTGCTCTTTATAGATTTTGTAAAAGGATGATCAATTGATATACCAATAAATGTTGCCCCAAATATTGTATCCGGACGGGTTGTATAGACTAAAACATCTGGATGATTAATATTGTCCGTTTTAAAATTAATTTCGCATCCAACTGATTTTCCTATCCAATGTTCTTGCATAGTCTTCACTTTATCTGGCCATCCTTGAAGGTTTTTAAGTGAGTCTAGTAACTCTTCAGAATATTTGCTTATTTTTAAAAACCATTGGCTCAATTTTTTTTTTTCAATAACTGCTCCTGATCTCCATCCTTTACCTTCGATTACTTGTTCGTTGGCGAGAACAGTTTTATCTACCGGGTCCCAATTGACATAACTTTCTTTTTTATAAGCTAATCCATTTTTATAAAAGTAAGAAAAAATCTTTTGTTGTTGTTTAATATAGTCTTCAGAACACGTTGATATCTCTCTATCCCAATCAATGGAGAAACCTAAACTTTGCAGTTGCTTCTTCATGATAGAGATATTTTTTTCCGTCCAAGTTTTTGGATGGAGTTTATTTTGAAATGCAGCATTTTCGGCAGGAAGACCAAACGCATCCCACCCCATTGGATGTAGCACATTATAACCTTGCATTCTTTTATAATTGGCGACTACATCGCCCAGAGTATAATTCCTCACATGGCCCATATGTATATTTCCTGATGGATAAGGAAACATTTCAAGACAATAAAATTTTTTTAAATTTTTTTTATCTACTTTAAAAATTTTTTTACTTTTAAAAAAAAATTGCCACTTTTTTTCGATGGCTTTGAAATTATAATTTGTTGTCAATAGTAAAAATTATTTTTTTTTTTTTGATTCCTCTATTTTTAATAGACGTGCAGTATTAAGAATACTTTCTTTGATCTGGCTATTAAAATTATCGCTAATACTTAAGTTTTGACATACATCATTTTTTTCACAGCTTCTTTTAAAACTTTTAATAATTAAAGAGTCTGACCTAAGCTCATTAGAAACAAATTGAATTTGAATTTTAATTTGTTCATTTTTTTGTTTGTCCGTATACCAGTCAGTGACGATTAATCCTCCCCCATAGTCAACACTTGTTAAAGGTATAAAATCTAGGGTTTTTAAACTTGCTCTCCAAAGCACATTACTTGAAGCAAAATCTACAGTTCCAGTTCCTGTATTTTTACTTAAGCCTCCAAAGATTATACTTCCACCCTGGTCTCGAGCTCTTTCTTGTCTTTTTTGAATATTAGGTTCAAATTGTTCATTTTCTAAGACCGAGTCTTTTTTATTGGATGAGCAAGATGAAACTAGAAATAGTAAAAATAATAAGAAAACATTTGTTAGTGTTTTATTAGCTAATATTGAAACTTGGGGACGTAATTTCATTGATATAATTTAATAGAATAGAATATATATATAAAATCAGTATTTTAATAAAAAAAATCAATATATTTAAGCTTTTAAACGTTGCAAAAATACCACAATCTAAAAATTTCT
>VHCC01000069.1 GCA_016882185.1 Candidatus Pelagibacterales bacterium
TCACTTAAACTACGATTTTTTAATTCAATGATTGGAAGAGAATACGAGTTAGACAATAATTTAAGAACTTTTTCTTCATTTGTAAAATTCAGATCAAATGCAATTTCTAATCTTGTTTTTCCAGACTCCTTACTAATTTGAGTAATTTTTTTAACTTGATTAAAATCAACGACAGAATGCTCCATAAGCATGTTTAGAATATTTTGCTCGCTACCCTGATCAATTTTGATCATAAAATTAATTTTAAAGTTTAATAACTCTCGCTGAAATAAATATTACTAATTCACTCATAGTATCAATATTTTCGCGTCCTTTGAAAAGTTCTCCAGCTATTGGTATGTCTCCTAACAATGGAACTTTTGAGATATTTTTAACGTCTTTCTCTTTTTTTATTCCACCAATAACAATAATATCTCCGTCTCTTGTAAGTAATTTTGTATTAATTTCCATCTTACGAATTGAAGGTTGGCTTGCTCCAGCAGTTTGTGTTGGCTCATCATTATTTACTTTTACTTCAATTAGAACATTTCCATCACCAACAATGCTCGGAGTAACCTCTAATTTTAATGCAGCCTCCTTGAATAATGTAGTTGGTCCCGAAGTGCTTGAAGACGATTGATAAGGTATTTCAGTTCCTTGAGTGATAATAGATTTTTGATTATTTAGCGTAAAAATTTTTGGATTTGACAATGTTTTACTTAATCCTTCAGTTTGCATTGCCTCTAATTGCAATTTAAGTGCCGTTGCACCAATTTTCCTAATAACTCCAATACCACTTGTTGCTCCTGCAACCGGAAAACTGGTTACGCTTCCGGCTAGTGCGGCTGCTGAACCTGTTAGATTATCCTTGTCCCCAAGTGTTAATGTTGAAGAACTTGTTGTTCCAGAACTTACTGTACCAGATATGGTACTTCCATCATTACCTCTATCTCCCTTAGAAATTGCTCCAAGTCTTGACCCCAGCCTTCTTTCGAAATCATCAGATGCCTCAACTACAAACGCTTCAATTAAAACTTGCTCTGATGTCATGTCTATTTGTTTCACAAATTGATTGACAATGTCTAAATCTGCCTTTCTTCCTCTTACAATTATTGAACGAGTGTAATCCTCAACCGTTATTTTTAATTGAGAAGTTGTTTGTACTGCGCCACCAGCTGCTGCGGCAGTACCTGTTGAAAATAAATCATCCAAAGTTTTTTTAGCTTGTGCTGGAGTTATATAAAATAGTCTCCACATCTCTGTTACAACTGGTTCAACACTTGTTTCAAGAGCTAAACGCTTACTTAAAGTATCAGCCATCTGGGATTTAAATTGATATTGTTGCGTTAATTTTTCTTGCGACTGGATTCTTATCACTCTTGCCTCTGTGTCAAAATCACCAGCAAAATTTTTAATATCTAATACTGCCTGAAAAGCCTTATCCCAGGCAACATTATCAAGTTTTAATGAAACTGTGCCACTTACCTCTTCTCCTATTAAAATATTTATGTCACCAAGTTCTCCCATAGACTCAAGAACGTTTTTAATTTCTACATTATTAAAATTTATACTTACATTTTGTTTTAGATTTTTATATTTTGAGGAAATTGTCATAAAACTTCTACTTTCCTCTGAAGTAATATTTTTACGTTTATTCTCCATTGCTTTTAAATATTCCTCTGACTCTGAAAAAGGTTTTGGACCATATGCAACTGTTTCTTCCATACCCTCTTTCATTTTTTCTAATAATGCATCTTTTTTTATGAAAGGTTTTTCTTTTTCTCTTACACAAGAAAATAAAAATATAAAAATTAAAAAAACTATTGTATATGTTCTCATTTTTTTAATTTTTCCCTAATTTTTTCAACATCTATATCTGTGGTCTTTTGTTTTTCACCTGTACCAAGATTATTATTTTCCAAATTAACTTTAGGTTCTAAATCAGGCTTGTATGAGTCATCAATTTCTTTTTTGGTTTTTTTAGGTGCTTGCTTTTTAACTGGTGTTTCTTTTTTTGGTGTTAAATTTGGAGCAAGTGGATCTACATTAGAATTTATGGATTCTTGTAATTGCTTCTCTAATTTAATAGGTTTTGGTGTTGTTTTCTTTTTTTTCTCTATTGGCTTAATAACATTGTTAAAATAAACCTCATATTCATTATTATCTAAGCTAGCGACTATAATTTTATCTTTTCGAATATCCAAAATTTTATATTCAGAGTTTATCTTTTCATTAACTGTAAAACGACTTACCTGTCCTTGAGCAGATTGTAGTACAGCTATTTTTTTTTTTTCACCAACAATCATACCAACAAGAGTTTGATCAACAAAGTTTGCAAGATCTGGATTTGTATTTATGTCAATATTAGCAGTGCTTGCACTCCCGCTAAAAGGATCAATTAAAATTTGCTCTGTTGCCTCTTTCTTGGGAGTTACTTGTGTATTGGGTTGTTGTTGTGTGTTTCCTGAATTTGCCGGACTTGATGGTGTAACACTTACAGGCTCTTTTGTATTAGGCGTACTTTGTTGTGCTGCAACAGTAGAGGTTATTAGCAATATAAATAAAAAAAAAATCTTAATTAAATTCATCAGGCAGTCCTACAATTGAAATTCCGACATTTGCTGTCACGGAGTTAGTTTTGTCACCCTGGTTAACTTCTATTTTTTCGTTATCAAAGTTAACAAATTTATTAGATCTTGAAAGAGCTAATCTAAATTTTAAGTATCCAATATAACTTCCCTTAATTTGAAAAGTTATAGGTATTTTTAAGTAGTATTGTCCCTGAGGGTTAGTTGGTTTTCCATCCTTTCCTACCGGTGGGGCACCACCGACATTAATTTTTTGGGGATTTCCCTTTGTTAAGTTTGTAATGTTAAGTCCATTCGAGGTCGCAAAAGTACTTAAATTTTGATAAAGTTCTTCACTCTCTTTTTTGCTAAAAAATAAGTTTGCTGTGTTTGTTACGTTCTTAAAAGAAGCAAGTTCATTTTGAAGGTTTGGAATATTTGCAGCATACTGAACTGTTTTTTTTTTGTAATCCTCCATAATTTTAATTTTAGCATCTTGCTGTGCAAGCTTAGGAGATAACCAAATAGAATAAATCATAAAGGTAACCAAAAACAAAACCAAACCGATCGCTAATTTAGTAACAAAAGCCTTATCTTTAGTAAGATCTTTCAAAGATAAAATATATTTTTTAAGATTCAGAACCAAATCATCAACCTTAATATTTTTCAATGAACTTAAATCAATATTCATTATGAAGGCCTCGCTTGACATAAAATTACAAATGCTTTCGATGGAGCTGCTGTCAAACCTTGTTGAGTTGACAAATTTACAGTAGATAAAGTAGCTGAAGCTATGTTTTTTTGTTTATTTAAAGCTGCTACAAAATTTAAAATGTCTTGGTCTGAAAAGGCTGTTCCCTCAATTTTGATATTTAAATCTCCATCATACTCAATTTTTGAAAAACGTACTCTTGGCTGAGTACTATTCGAAATTTGTACTAAGATTTGGTAAGAAGTGTTTTGATTTGATCTTAAAGTGGAACCAATTTGGCTAGATTGTTTAAGCAAGTTAACTTGTCTGTTTATTGGTGAATAAACAGCGTTAATCTTATTGAATTCAGCCTCAATAGTTGAAAATTGTGTAAGTTTTTTATCATTAAACTGGATTTTTATTATCGAGAAAACAGTTAGGAATATATAAATAGCAACAAGGCCGATTGCAAAATTTTTAAAAGCGAAGCCTGATAAAAATTTAAATTTAGCTTGCTGACGAATAGCATCACGATTTGGTAATAGATTAATATTTTTAACAGCTGTTACAAATTTGTAATATCCAAACACATCAAGTTTTCGATAAGCCAAACCAATAGCAGATGTGAACGGAGATTTATTTTTAATATCTATTTTTTCCTTATTATATTCTGGAATTGTAACCTCTGATAAAGGATCAAGAACATTAATACCTATATTTAAAATATTATTCTTGAACATCTTTAAAAAAATCTCATAATTTTTTAATGACGTAATAATTTTTATATCGTAAATCTTTGATTGAAATTTAGTTTCGTAATCACCTATTGCCTGTTTTACTTGCAAAGTGTACCTGCGGATTAGGTCTTCAGCTTCCTGTGAAATATTATTTTCGTCAAGAGATTGCAAAATAGATTTTTCTTGTGGTCTTATAAAAATGTCAGTGATAATTGGAATACTATTATGTATAATAATAATGTAATTTTCTTCCAATCCAAATTCTAAAATTGCAGATTGTGGTTCTTGTTCATTTTTTTCTTTGACAAGCAATCGAGTTTTTGCCCTTTCATCTACTGCATTCTTTAAGGTAAAACATCTAACATCAATAATAATTGGATTTAATCCTGCCTTTTTAAATAAAGCAGAGTAACCGTTTACATCGGATAATTTAGACGCCACAAATAAAATATCCATTAAGTTTTTTGT
>VHCC01000070.1 GCA_016882185.1 Candidatus Pelagibacterales bacterium
TCATTTTTAGATGCTTTAAAAGGAGCGTGTGACACGGCAGTTGGCGCTAATGCTATTATTAATGATGATGGTGATATTTTTCTTCAAGCAGAACTTTTATCTATTGATGGAAAAAAATCTTTTAAAGCTCATAAAACTGGTCCAGTTGAGAAAGCAGATAAAATAGGGTTTGATGTTGCAGATGAAATTTTATCTCAAGCAGGAGAAAATTTTATAGTATCGGAGACAAAACTTGCACATACTATTAACAAAAAGTGAAATTCCATCATCCTTAGTTCAACGTCTTTCAGTTAAAGGTCATAAGGTAAGTTTGTTTCCAATTTTAATTGTAAAAAGACTTAATATTAAGATTGTAAATTTTAAAAAATATACCTCGATTATTTTTACAAGTGCTAATGGCGTTCTTAATCTCCCAATCATAAAGGATATTGGTCATCTAAAGTGTTTTTGTGTTGGAGATCATACAGCAGAAGTTGCAAGGCAGAAAGGTTTCATTAATATTTACTCTGCATCAGGAAATTATAATCAACTTAAAGAATTAATATTTAATCTTTGTGAGAGAAACAAAGAAAAGTTTCTCTATGTTAGAGGAGAATTTGTCTCACATGATTTGGAGAAAGATTTTAAATATAATAATTATTATGTTGAAAGTTTAATAAACTATACAACTGAGGTTAATAAAATCATTGACCAGAAATTAATACATAGCATTCAAAATAAAGAGATTGATGTCATTTTTGTTTATTCAAAAAGAGCAGCAGATCAATTATTAAAAATAATTTTAAATTTTAAACTTGCAGATAGTTTGAAATATTGTGTATTGAATTGTATCAGTATTTCAGTCATAAATACTTTAAAAAAATTACCTTGGAAAAAAATAAGAATTTTTAATCCTGGCAATGAAGAAGTTTCTCTTTAAATTTAATAGGAGTGTTCGTTGATAATTGATGGTAAAAAATTTGCTAAATCATTAAGGAGCAAAATTAAATTTGAAATAATAAAAATTAAAAAAAATAAAAAACCTATTCCAAGTCTAACAGTAGTCTTAGTAGGAAGCTATACACCAAGCGCTATTTATGTTAAAAATAAAGAACTCTCTGCAAAAGAGGTTGGGATTAATTCAAGTGTTCTAAGGTTTGAATCCTCAATATCAGAGCTAAAATTAATATCGGTAATAAAAAAATTAAATCAAAATCCCAAGGTTCATGGAATTTTAGTTCAGCTACCTCTTCCAAAGCACATAAACTCAAACACTATTATTGAAACTATAGATCCCCTAAAAGACGTTGATGGCTTCCATGCAATGAATGTTGGAAATTTGTCTATTGGAAAAGACTCACTTGTTCCCTGCACGCCGCTTGGTTGTTACCTTTTATTAAAAAGCATCAAGAAAAAACTCGTGGGGATGAATGCATTAATAATTGGAAGATCAAATTTGAATGGAAAACCTATGACTCAACTACTTTTAAAGGAAGATTGTACTGTAACAATTGCCCACTCTAAAAGTAAAGATCTAAAAAATCTTTGTAAAAAAGCAGATATAGTAATTGCTGCAGTAGGAAGAGCTCAACTTGTAAAGGGCAGTTGGATTAAAAAAGGTGCAATAGTAATTGATGTTGGAATTAACCGAATAGATTTCAACGGTAAATCTAAAATTGTTGGGGATGTTGATTTTGAAAGTACTAAAAAAAAAGCATATGCTATTACGCCGGTTCCAGGTGGAGTAGGCCCCATGACTATTGCGTGCTTACTAAATAATACGTTAAAAGCTTATAAAAATATTAATTCTTAAATAATTCCAAGTTCTTTGCTTAAAAGTTTTGAGCCATTTACAAGAGATTTCATTTTTTCATATGCAATATATTTTGGTAAATTTACCATTCCACAATTTGTACAGGCATAAAGGTTTTTAGTCTCAACAAATTCTGATGCTTTCTTTAATGTTTGGTAAACTTGTTCAGGGGTTTCTATTTCCTTCGTAGCAACATCAATTGAGCCAACAAGTACATCTTTTCCCCTCAGCAATTTTATTAAATCGATTGGAACTTTTGAGTTTTGACATTCTAGACTGATTTGATTAATTTTGCTTTTTGCAAGTAAAGGAAAAATATTTTCATATTGTCTCCATTCATTACCCAAAGTTTTTTTCCAATTAATATTAGCTTCAATTCCATACCCGTAACAAATATGAACTACTGTTTTACATTTTAGACCTTGAACCGCTTTTTCAAGACAACGAATTCCCCAATGTTTTACATCATCAAAAAAAACATTGAAGGCAGGTTCGTCAAACTGAATATAGTTTACACCAGCAGCCTCTAGTTCTTTTGCTTCTGAGTTTAAAATTTCTGCAAATTTTAAAGCAAGTATTTCTCTACTTTTGTAATAGTCATCGAATAGAGTATCAACCATCGTCATTGGTCCAGGAAGAGTATATTTTATCGGATTATTAGTCTGAGTTCTTAAATATCTAGCATCATGCACGTATACAGGTTTTAACCTCTTAACTTCTTCGAATACCACAGGAACAACTGCATCGTACCTATCTCTAATTCTTACCTTTTTTTTATTTTTAAAATCGACTCCTGACAAATTTTCAATAAATGTCGTTACAAAATGCTGTCTAGTTTGTTCTCCATCCGTAATTATTGAAATTCCAGCTTTTAGCTGCTCTTCAACCGCAATCTTGATTGCTCTTTTTTTTCCTTCAATAAGTTCGTCACCATCAAGAAGCCAAGGAGACCAAAGTTTCTCTGGTTCTGCGAGCCATTCAGGTTTTGGCAAACTTCCTGAAATGCAGGTTTGAATACCAGCCATTTTTAAGTTATTTTCTTAACAATCGAGCGTTTTTCTTAATAAAATTTTCAACTCTTTTTTTGTTAAAATTTTTATTTTCTTCAAAGGAAACTCTTTTCATGGAGTAAATACTTTTCTTAGAGGATCTTGAGATAATTGTAATATTCCCTCTATAAATTTTAAGTTTAACGAACCCTTCAACGCTTGTTCTGTTTTTGTCTATAATTTTTTGAAGTTTATATCTTTCATTAGAATACCAAAAACCGTTATAAATAAGTTCTGCAAATCTTGACATTACCGCATCCTTTGCATGAGCAGTTGCTTTATCAAGGGTTAAAGACTCAATTGCTCTGTGTGCAAAAAGTAAGATAGTTCCACCTGGTGTTTCATAGACACCTCTAGATTTAATTCCAATAAATCTATTTTCCACGAGGTCAACTCTTCCAACTCCATTTTTCCCACCTACATCATTAAGTCTAGTTAGAATCTGACTTGGAGAATATTTTTTCCCATTTATTGATATTGGGTCTCCGTTTTTAAAACCGATAGTTATAAATGATGAAGTGTTCGGAGCCTTTTCAGGAGAAATAGTTCTCTGAAAGATAAATTCAGGCGCCGGCTTTGAAGGGTCTTCAAGAACCTTTCCCTCTGTTGATGTATGAAATAGATTGTCATCTACTGAAAAAGGAGGGGCTCCCTTCTTATCTTTTGGAACAGGAATATTATTTTTTTTTGCATAACGAATTAAGTCAGAACGTGATGAAAACTTCCATTCTCTCCAAGGAGCTATAATTTTAATTTTTGGATTAAAGTAATAATAGGCAAGTTCAAATCTAACTTGATCATTTCCTTTTCCCGTAGATCCATGAGATACTGCATCAGCTCTAAATTGCTTTGCAATTTGAATCTGCCTTTTAGCAATTAGTGGTCTTGCAATGGAGGTTCCAAGTAAATAAATTCCCTCATAAAGTGCGTTACCCCTTATCATTGGAAAAATATAATCTTTTACAAAAATATCCTTTAGATTTTCTATTATAACTTTCTTAACACCTAATCTTTTTGCATTTTTAATAATTTTTTTTCTGTCAATTTCTTGTCCAAGGTCAGCTGTGTATGCAATGACCTCAGCCTTATAATTTTCTTGAAGCCAACATAAGATAACTGATGTGTCTAGTCCGCCAGAGTATGCTAAAACAATTTTTTTAACTTTATCCATTAAGAAAAATTACATCTTTTTTTTGCAGCTTCATATGCATCACTAAAGCCCGCAAGAGAAAAAGTATCTTCAGTTTTCGTACCCTTGCTAGATACTCCTAAAATTTTTAAAGTGGATCCCTTTTTCATTGAATTTACTAGTTCAATTTCTTCGGCATTATTTAAGAGCCAGGCAAAATTATCCTCGGGTTCGAGATCATACTCTTTTTTATTAATAGAAATGACAACAGGAAAATTAGGTTTATAAGGGTATCCACTTGTAACACTTATTTCGTTCGTAACCTTATCCGTTGATCTAAAACTTACAAAGATTCTTGATTCGGCTCTGTTTATATTTTTTGGAGTTTGTCCAACAGGGCTTGATACTGCAAAACAAACTAGTTGTTTATCTATAA
>VHCC01000071.1 GCA_016882185.1 Candidatus Pelagibacterales bacterium
TCATTTTTGCTAAATCTTTTTCATCATCTGATTTAAATAAAAAGCCTGTTTGCCCATCAATAATTGTTTCATTAGAACCTCCAATATTACTAGCAAGTATTGGCTTTTCCATTGCTTGGGCTTCAACAGATACTCTGCCAAATGCCTCGGGCTCTATAGAAGCTGATAACACTAGGTCACAAGCATTATAGGCAGAGGGCATAGAAATTTCATGAGAGATAATTTTCACATCATTTTCTAATTGATGATGCCTAATAAAATTTAAAAGATATTCTCTATATTCAGTTCGACCTTGATCATCACCAATTATAATTGCTTTAATATTATTTAATAATTTTTCTTGTTTTAGAAATAAAAGGGTATTTAAGAAAAAAAATTGTCCTTTCCAAAAGGTTAATCTACCTGGAAGTAATATTACAAAATCACTATTTAACACATCCCAACGACTCCTAACGATATTTAACTGTTCAACTTTTGAATTTTTTGGACTGAAGTAATTAGTATCAATTCCCCTTGGTATAAAAGAAATTGTTTTTTTATAATTATAATTAATTTTTATGTGATCGAAAATAAATTTTGAACCTGCAATAACAACATCTCCTCTTAACATTACTGAATTATAAAATTTTTTTAAAGAATTACTAAAATTATAAGTGCCGTGAAAAGTAGAGACTAAAGAAATTCTCAATATCTTACTTACAAAATAACATGACCAAGCTGGCGCGCGACTTCTAACATGAATGATATTAATTTTATAAAAAAGAACAATAATTAAAATTATAAATATATTAAAAAAAATTATAAAAGGGTTTTTACTTTGAACAGGAAATCTAAAAATTTTAACTTTCGATTGATCAATTTTTTTTATTTGTTCGCCGCTAGAGCATAAAATTGCAGAAAAGTAGGATTGGTTGGCTACAAATTTTGCAATATCTTTACAACCTGTTTCTGCACCACCTACATCTAATCTTGGAATAACTTGTAGCAAGCGAATTTTTTTATCCATTGAATTTATATGCTATACTTTTAAAAATGAATAATCCAAAGCAAAATTTTTTTTTAACAAAAAATAATCAAAAAATTCATTACAAATTTATTAATAATAAAAGTTTAATCACAATTATTTTTCTCCACGGATTAATGTCTGATATTAAAAGTAAAAAAGCAAAATTTTTAAAAAAATTTGCTAATAAAAATAAAATTAATTTATTGTTATTTGAATATAGTGGACATGGTAAATCCTCGGGACAATTCACAGATTTTAGTATCAAGAATTGGATAGAAGATTCAAGGTCAATTATAAAAAATTTAATTAAAAAAGGGAAAATAATCCTTATTGGCTCAAGCATGGGTGCTTGGATTGGGATTGCACTAATTAAACATTTTCATAAAAGAATTAAAGGTTTTATCGGTATTGCGCCTGCACCTGATTTTACTGAAGAGTTAATATGGAAAAAATTAAATAGTTTTGAAAAAGACAGTATAAGAAGAAATAAAATCTATAAATTAAAAAGTAGTCATAATAATTTTTACCCTATAACTAAAAATTTTATATTTGGTGGAAAAAAAAACTTAATTCTTAATAAAAAAATTAAGTGCAATTTTAAAATTGAATTATTACATGGAATTAGAGATTCATCTGTTCCCTGGATTTATTCAATAAATTTAACAAAAACTCTTATTACAAAAAAATTAAAATTAACAATTATTGATGATGGTGATCATTCCTTGTCTAGAGTTCAAGATTTAAAAAAACTAGATTTAGCGATTAAAAATATTATTTAAAATACTTTTGAACCCTTCTTTGTATGATGGGAATTGTAATTTTACTTTTAAATCTTTTTTAATTTTTAAGTTACTAACTTTTTTTGAGTCTTTATAAAAATTTTTCATCTCACTATCATTTGATGATTTAAAATTTTCAAAAGGTGGAATTTTAACTCCCATTAAATTACAAGCATATGATATTGTTTGATTATAAGGACATGGCAAATTATCTGCTATATTATAAATTTCACCAGGTTTTGAGTAAATTAAAGACTTAGATAAAACTTGAGCTATATCAGCAATATGAATTCTTGAAAAAATATGATTACTTTTCTTAACGTAACGAACTTGCTCTCTTGCTAATCGTAAAAATATGTTTCTTTCCGGGGAATAAATTCCTGACAATCTAAATATTCTTGTTGGAACAAGATGGTAGCGATTTAATTTTAACCATTCATTTTCAGCTACAATTCTATTTATTCCTGTGTCATTGTTACTTAATAATTTGCTCCTTTCATCAACCCACTTCCCATTATGATTTCCGTAAACACTTGTTGACGAAAGATATGCCAGCCATTTAATTTTTTTATTTAATAAAATTTCATTATAAAAGTTTTCGATAACAAAGTCTTTTCTATCTCCTGGAGGTATTGAAACTAATATATGACTTGCATTTAAAATATATTTTAAAATTTTTTTATCAAAATTATTATTATCAAAATAAAAATTTTTATAATTAATATTTAAGAATTTATTATTAGAACTTTTAGATCTTGAAGTTGTGATTAATTTTATTTTATATTTATTTCTTAACAGCTCTTTTACGAAGTACTTAGCTGCTAAGCCAAAACCAAAACAAACTAAAGTAATTGATTTAGACAGCTTTTTCATGAACTGCCTTATTCGATAATGGTTGTCTTAATTTATCTAACATTTCTTTAGGGCAAACTTGATAAAAGTTATTTTTTTCACTATTCCACTGTTGAATAATCTTTCTTGAGTGCAACGATTGAGTTTCTTTTTCATGTAATTTTATTAGATTTAAAAGAAAATCGTTCCAATAATCCGTTTCAACTCTTTGCCAAATGACTGATAATGGATTTACATAATTTTCAAAACTATTTTCTGGGTCGTAAACAAATACCATTCCACCTGTCATGCCTGCTGCAAAATTATCCCCGACTTCTCCTAATATTACAACAGCGCCACCTGTCATATATTCACAGCCATTTGTTCCGCATCCTTCAATAACTGCAGTGGCCCCTGAATTTCTAACTGCAAACCTTTCTCCTGCTTGTCCCGCCGCAAGCAACAATCCTGAAGTTGCTCCGTACAAAACTGTATTTCCAATAATTGTATTTTTTGAGGTTTGTAATTCACTATTAGAGGCTGGTTTTATAATTATTTTTGCACCAGATAACCCTTTACCAACATAATCATTTGCATCACCTGTTATTTCTAGCTTAATTCCTGAAACTGCAAATGCGCCTAGAGACTGTCCTGCTGAGCCTCTTAATTTAATTAAAATATGATCTTCGGATAATTTTTTATTTTTAAACTGTGTTGTAATAATCGAGCTTAATCTTGTTCCAACTGATCTATGAGTATTTTTTACTGCATAACTTAATTGAAATTTTTGTCCTTTTTCAATTAGAGAAAGTGAGTCTTTTATAATTTGCTTATCTAAACTATCAGGAACTTCTTTTCTTTCTCTTTTTAAACAATATCTTGGATTTTCTCCTGGATCTGCTTGAACTAAAAGAGGATTTAAATCTAAATCATCTAAGTTGGTAGATCCTCTACTAACTTGTTTTAATAAATCTGTTCTACCAACAATTTCATTTAAAGATTTAAAACCAAGACTTGCTAAAATTTCTCTTACTTCCTCAGCTATAAATGAAAATAAATTAACAACTTTTTCTGGTGTGCCTGTAAATTTTTTTCTAAGCTCTTCATCTTGAGTACAAATTCCAACAGGACAAGTATTTGAATGACATTGTCTAACCATTATACAACCCATTGCTATTAAAGAAGTCGTTGCTATTCCAAAATCATCTGCACCCATCATTGCAGCCATAACAACATCTCTGCCTGTTTTAATTCCTCCATCCGTTCTTAAAATAACCTCATGTCTTAAACCATTTAAAGTTAAAATTTGATTAGCTTCTGTTAGTCCAATTTCCCAAGGAAGCCCTGCATACTTTACACTTGTTAATGGAGAAGCCCCTGTTCCGCCTGAATGTCCGCTAATTAGAATTACATCTGCTTTTGCTTTTGCAACTCCTGCAGCAATAGTGCCTATTCCTGTTGAGGAAACTAATTTAACTCCAATTTTTGCTTTGGGATTTATTTGTTTTAAATCATAGATTAGTTGCGATAAATCTTCGATTGAATAAATATCATGATGAGGTGGTGGAGATATCAAGGTAACTCCTGGTGTTGAATGTCTTAAAGTTGCAATTTCAGCTGTAATTTTAAAACCAGGCAACTGGCCTCCTTCTCCAGGTTTTGCCCCTTGAGATATTTTGATTTCTATTTCATCACAATTATTTAAATATTCTGCAGTTACGCCAAATCTAGCCGATGCAATTTGTTTCACTCTTGAATTAGCATTATCACCAT
>VHCC01000072.1 GCA_016882185.1 Candidatus Pelagibacterales bacterium
AAAATAAAGTGAATATTTTTAAATAACATTACAAGTTTGCTGGAGCCTTATCTTTATACAACTTGTAATCAATACTATCTATCAGCGCTCTAAAAGATGCTTCAATTATATTTGGTGACACTCCAATGGTAAACCATACATCTCCTGTATTATCTGTGCTCTCAATGGACACTCGGGTAATCGCATTGGTTCCTGTATTTAAAATTCTGACTTTATAATCTACTAATCGCAAATCTTTTAAATACTCGCTATATTTTCCAATTTTATTTACGTTAGATCTAATCGCATTATCAATGGCGTTAACTGGTCCATTACCTGATCCTTCGCAAGTAATCTCTTTTTTATCAACCTCTAATACAACTGTTGCAAAAGAGTTTATAATATCATTATCAGTACTTTTGCTAACTTTTACTTCGTATTTTTTAATATTCAAATAATTGGGAATATCCCCTAATAATCTACGAGTTAATAATTCAAATGAGGCATCAGCACCATCATAAGCATAACCAATAAATTCTCTATCTTTGACTTGTTCTAATAATTTTTGAACTTTAGGATCGTCTTTATTAATTTTAATATTTAACTTCTCTAATCTCGACAAAATATTAGATCTTCCCGACTGATCAGAAACAACAATATTTCTTTTATTACCAACAGAATCTGGAATAACATGTTCGTATGTTTTTGGATTTTTTTCTACAGCGGAAACATGAAGCCCTCCTTTATGAGCAAAAGCCGAAGCCCCAACATAAGCAGCATGATTATTAGGTTTTCTATTTAAAATTTCATCTAATAATCTAGAACATTCGGTTAAATATTTAACTTTTGTTTCTTCTACTGAAATATCAAATTTATCCCTAAAATATTTCTTAAATAACAATGTTGGAATAATCGATACAATATTTGCGTTACCACATCTTTCTCCTAAGCCATTTAAAGTTCCTTGAACCTGTCTTGCGCCTGATCTGATAGCAGCAAGGGTGTTTGCCACAGCGTTTTCAGTATCATTATGAGTGTGTATACCTAAATTTTTTCCAGGAATAACTTTTGCAACATCATGTACTATTTCTTCAATCTCAAATGGCAAAGTTCCTCCATTTGTATCACATAAAACAATCCATCTTGCTCCATTATCATAAGCTGAGCGGATACATTCTAATGCATACTTTTGATTATTTTTATACCCATCAAAAAAATGTTCAGCATCAAACATATATTCTCTATTATTTTTTACGAAATGCTTCGTTGTGTCGACAATATTTTCTAAATTCTCTTCTTTTGAAATTCCCAAGGCTACATCTACGTGAAAATCCCATGTTTTTCCGACGATACAAACGGACTTAGTATTTGAATTTATAATAGCAGATAAACCAGGATCATTTTCAGCACTCCTACCGGATTTTTTTGTCATTCCAAATGCAACTAAAGTTGAATTAGATAATTTTGGAGGTTTGTTAAAAAAATTTGTATCTAATGGATTTGCACCAGGCCATCCGGCCTCAATGTAGTCAACTCCTAATTTAGATAATGCATTTGCAATTCTATTTTTTTCATTCATTGAGAAATTCACACCTTGTGTTTGCGCTCCATCTCTCAAAGTAGTATCAAATATGTAAATTTTTTCTTTACTCATTACTTATATTTCCAATGCGTTTTATCATTAAGATCCTCTATTGAAATTCCATTATTTTCAAGATCTAGTCTAATTTTATCGGCTTTTTTAAAATCTTTATTTTTTCTCGCAAGATTTCTAAGATCTATTAGATTTTCAATTTGACCTACATCAAGATTTGATTTTTTTCTTAAACTATTAAATTGTTCCTCACTTTGATTAAATAAACCAATAAACTTTAGTGCAGAATTTAAATCTTTTTTAGCTGTAGTATCGCCAGTTTTAGCTTTGTTATAAAGACTGTGAATGTTTGTTATAAATTTTGGTGTATTTAAATCATCCAATAAAATATTTAGTAGTTCATCATTAATTTCGTAATTTTCAGAGGAATAAAAAGTATACCAATTTTCTAATATTTTTTTGTTTGTTTCTAAAATTTTTAAATTCCAATCCAATGGTTGTCTGTAGTGGGTGCCCAAAACAGATAATCTTACAATCTGCCCATTAAAATTATTTTTTAAATTATTAATAGTGACAAAATTTCCCTCAGATTTTGACATTTTTTTTCCATTAACAGTTAAATAACCATTGTGCATCCAATATTTTGCAAGAATATTAGAGTCATTTGCACAAATTGATTGAGCTATCTCATTTTCATGATGAGGAAAAATAAGATCTAATCCACCGCAGTGTAAATCAAATTCTTTACCTAAATACTTTTGTGCCATTGCAGAGCACTCTATATGCCAACCTGGTCTACCTTTTCCCCAAGGAGAATCCCAAGAAGGTTCTTTATCTTTTGAAGGTTTCCACAAGACAAAATCTAAAGGATTATTTTTTAATTCCGAGATTTCAACTCTTGACCCAGAAATTAGTTCTTTTGGATTTTTATTTGATAGTTTTCCATAATCTTTAAACTTATTTACATTAAAATAAACATTGCCATCTTTTGTATATGCAATTTTTTTAGCTATTAAATTTTCAGTCATTTTAATCATGACTGATATATTTTCAGTTGCTTTAGGTTGGTAATTTGGAACTAGACAATTTAAATATTTACAATCATCAAAAAAAATATCAGTTATATTTTTTGTAAGTTTATTAATATCAATTTTTAACTCACTTGCTCTTTGAATAATCTTGTCATCAATGTCAGTAATGTTTCTAACATAATTGACTTTATCTTTTCCAAAATTCTTAATCAAAATTCTGTATACAAGATCAAAAATAATTAATGGTCGAGCATTTCCAATATGAGGTTCATCATAAACGGTTGGGCCGCAGACATACATTCCAACTGACTCTTTACTTAAGGGAATAAAATCTTCTTTTTCTCTTTTTAAAGTATTGTAAATTTTTAAACTATTCATCGTTGTTAAATTTACAAATTGGAATTTGATTCATTTTATGAAGATTACTTTTTCTAATTTTCAAATATTTTTCATAATTTTTATCTTTTGGATTAAGCATAGCTTTCTCTAAATCTTCATAGGACATACCTAATTGACGTTCATCCGTTCTTCCATCTGCCCACAAACCATCCGTTGGTGGAGCTTTTATAATACTCTCCAATATCTTTAGCTCTTTTCCCATCTCCCACACTTGTGTTTTGAGACAATCTGCTATTGGGGAAATATCAACTCCGCCATCGCCATATTTTGTATAAAAACCTACTCCAAAATCTTCAACTTTATTTCCGGTGCCAACAACGATTCCATTATTTGCTCCTGCTACTTGGTATAAAGTTGTCATTCGTAATCTTGCGCGTGAATTTGCAAAAGCATGTTCATCATTAAAATCTTTTAAAGACTTTTCAAAATTATTGAAAACTTCATCTAAATTAATAATAACCTCATCTACATTAGAAAATTTACTCTTTAACCATTTTAAATGCGCCCTACTTAAATCATCTTGAAATTTTAGTTGTCTAATCGGCATTGATAATGCCTTAACTCTCATTTCCGTCATTGCTGAAATAGTACTTACAACTGCTGAGTCAATCCCACCAGAAACCCCTACAACTAAACAATCAGGTTTCTTTTCCATTGAATTGCAATAGTTTTTAATCCAGTTTTTAATAAATTGAATTCTATCTGCTGCTGTCATCATAATATTTTTACTTTTTTTTTAGTTTGAAGCAAAAAAATTATTAAAAAATAATTTTTAAGAAGCTTTTCTAATGGAGTTTATTGAATATTTAGAATTTTTCTTAATTTCCTCTGAAATAAGAAATGCTAACTCAATCGCTTGATTTGCATTCAATCTAGGGTCGCAGTGTGTATGGTATCTACTAGATAAATCTTTATCTGTAATATTCTGCGCACCTCCAATACATTCGGTGACGTTTTTTCCAGTCATTTCAATGTGCAATCCGCCAGCATAGGTTCCTTCTCCTTGATGAATATCAAAAAAACTCTTAACTTCTGAAATAATATCTTTAAATGGTCTAGTCTTAAATCCAGTGGTAGATTTAATTGTATTGCCATGCATCGGGTCACAAGACCAAATTACTTTCTTATTTGATTTTTTTACAGCTTGAATAAGTTTTGGTAAAAATTTTTCAACTTTATCGTGACCGAATCTAGCTATTAAAGTTATTCTTCCAGCTTCATCCT
>VHCC01000073.1 GCA_016882185.1 Candidatus Pelagibacterales bacterium
CAGTAACATCTCCTACATAGCAAGGTTGAAATTTTGTTTTGGCACCAGCAAGCGGAATGATAGGTAAAAGATTTATTAATTTATTAAATAAATTAAAAAAATTATCGTTAGTTCCAAATACAATGCTAGGCCGTAAAATAACGGAATTTTTAAAATTACTAGTAATAACCTGTTCACCTTGAAACTTTGATTTAATATATAAAGAATTAGAATTTTCTTTTGCGCCTAGTGCTGAAATATGAATAAATTTTTTAGTCACATCTTTATTTAAGATACTAGTTAGAAATTTTGGAAAAAGATGATGTGCATGATCGAATTTTTGATTTTTTTTTTCGTATAAAACTCCTATGCAATTAATTACAATTTCTGAACTATCGATAAACTCATTAAGATTTGAAAAATTATAAGGATTAAATTTTAAAACATCAATTTGACCAGGTTCTCCCATTGGTTTTAGATAACCATGAAGATAAGGATTTCGCGTTGGAACGATTATTTTAAAACCTTTTTTTGCAAGTTTAGCTATTAGATTTCGACCTATAAACCCTGTTCCGCCGAAGACTGTTATTGTCTTTTTTTCTGCCATTGTTTAATCATAATAATTAACGATAATACCTTTTATTTAACAATAGTATGAAAGTCAAAATCCATAAAAACGACATCCCTAACAATTTAAATCTAGGAAAAATTATCGCAATCGATACCGAAACCATGGGTCTTGATTATAAAAGAGATCCTCTTTGTCTTGTTCAAATATCCTCGGGTAATAAAGAAGTACATTTGATTCAAATTAATAGAAAAACATTTAAAGCTGATAATCTAAAAAAAATTTTGGAAAATAATGATATTGTAAAAATTTTTCAATTTGCAAGATTTGATCTCACGGTTTTAAATTATTATTTAAAAGCAGATATTAATAATATTTATTGCACAAAGATTGCCTCAAAAATTGGAAGAACTTATACTGATAAACATGGTCTTAAAGATTTATGTAAAGAACTCCTAGATATTGAATTATCAAAACAAATGCAAAGTTCCGACTGGGGTGCCGAAAATTTAACTGAACAGCAAATAAATTATGCTGCATCCGATGTTTTATATCTACATAAAATTAAAGATGAACTTGATAAAATTTTAATTAGAGAAAATCGAATGGAACTAGCTAATCACTGTTTTAAATTTTTAAAACATCGAGTAACCTTAGATCTTGCTGGTTGGAATAACCAAGATATTTTCGCACATTAAATGATCCATAACCAAAAAATAAAATTTGCAAAAGAAGTAATTTTTCAAGAGATTAATGCACTAAAAAAATTATCTAAGTCTTATAATAGTAATTTTATTAAAGCTATTGACCTGATTCAAAAATGCAAAGGTAAAGTTATATGCGTTGGCATGGGAAAATCAGGGCATATTATTAGAAAAATTTCTGCAACCTTAAGTTCTGTGGGAGTACCATCTATTTACCTACATCCGTCTGAAGCGGCCCATGGAGATCTTGGTGCGTGCAATCCAAAACAAGATTGTTTTTTGATTATGTCTTATTCTGGAAATACCGATGAATTGAAAAGTATTTTAAACTATGCTCATAAATTTAAAATGCCTATTATTGGTGTAGCATCAAAAGAAAATTCAACTTTGATTAATGCGAGTACAATTAAAATTGTTCTTCCAAAAGTAAAAGAAGCTGGGCTCGATATTGTACCAACAAGTTCTACTTCAATGTTGCTTGCTTGGGGGGATAGCGTTGCAATCACACTTATGAAATTAAATAAATTCAGCAAAGAAAAATTTGCTGTTTATCACCCTTCTGGAGCGTTAGGAAAACAACTTACACGTGTTAAAGATATTATGATTAAAAAAAGAGATGTACCTTTCATCAATGAAAATATGTCCGTAAAAAACGCTGTGATTCAAATTACAAAAAAAACTTATGGCTGCGTACTTGTTATAAATAAATCCAAAAAAGTTACAGGAATCATAACAGACGGAGATATCAGACGCTCTATACATAAGAAGAATTTTTTAAAAAAGACCGCAAAAGAAGTTATGACTAAAAACCCAAAAATGATTTCAGAAAATACTCTAGCGGGACTGGCTCTTGATATAATGAATAAAAAAAAAATTACCTCTCTTATTATTAAAGGCAAAAATAATAATTACGGATTAATTCATATACACTCTCTAATTAGTTTTGGAGTTTAATGAAACTCAACGAGATCAGAAAAAAACAGCTTAAAATTATAAGCGTTGGTCTTATAATAATTTTTATTGTCTATTTTGTTTATCCAACTCTCAATACTTATAGATTAAAACTCACATCAAAAAATATCAAACCTACTGAAGGAGCTGAAAGTAATGTATTTGAAAATATTAGTTACATCGGAGTGGATGCAAGTGGAAAACAATATAATGTTAGAGCAAAACTTGCCAGCATTGATAAAGATAATCAAGATCTTATAAGTCTAAAAGAAGTAGACAGCGATTTTTTATTGAAAGACGGTAGCATTATAAAAATTTTAAGCAAAACAGGTTTGTTTAATAAAACAACAAATGATATTTTATATGAGCAAAATGTAAAAATTACTCAAAAAGATGGAGTGGTTACTGCAAACAGAGCTGAGTATCTTGTAAAATCAAATAATATATTTGTAAGTGGTAATGTAATTGCAGATTTTGTTGAGAATGACCCAAAAACTAAAAAGCGGCGTACTAGTCAAATTAAAGCAGATAAGGTAATAATTGATACCTTTAAAAAAACCGTTGAAGTTGTAATGGAAGAAAAAGGAAAACAAGTTACAGGTACATTAAGTAATGAAAGATAAAGATCAAAAATTTACTGTTATATCTAACAAAAAAATAGTCAAAAGATTTACAGCAGTAATTGACTCTAACAATTCAAACCTAACCGAACAAATTAAAGAGTCAAAAAAAGAGATAATTGAAGAAAATCCTCTTATTCTCTCTAAAGATAAACTAGTAAATGAAAAAAATATAATTTTAGAAAAAGGCGAAACAATTAAAAAATCCGAGCCGGAAGAAATTAAAGAACCTACCGTTGTTAAAAAAATTAATAAAAAATTAAATAATAATATTTTTAAACTTATCTCTGATGACTATTATTATAATAGAGAACCATCAACACTGGAAATTAGCCATTTAACTAAAATAATAAAAAAAAGAGTTATTCTTAAGGATGTCAGTGTTACAGTGAACCCTCAAGAAATTGTTGCTTTACTTGGTCCAAATGGAGCAGGTAAGACAACTTTGTTCTCTGTGGTACTTGGAATTTTAAATCCAACCCAAGGCAAAGTTATTTTTAATAATAAAGTAATTAATGAACTTCCAATTCATATGCGAGCAAAAGAAGGTATCAGTTATCTTCCACAAGCAAGATCTATATTTAGAGGGTTAACAGTTGAAGAAAATATTAGAGCAGTTGCAGAAGTTGCAATTAAAGATGAGGAAAAACAAGATGAGTTAGTAGAGCACTTGCTTAATGAATTTAAAATTGCACATCTTAGAACAGCCTCGGCACTAAGTTTGTCCGGTGGAGAAGCAAGAAGGGTTGAGATTGCAAGATGTCTAACAACTTCACCAAAAGTGTTATTATTAGATGAGCCATTTGCAGCTTTAGATCCTATTGCAATTATCGAGCTTAAGGAGATGCTTAGACATTTAAAAGATAAAGGGATTAGTATTTTTATTACCGACCATAACGTTAAAGAAACTCTAGACATTGTTGATAGGGCATACATCATCAATAATGGAGAATTAATTGCTGAAGGATCCCCACAAGAAATTATTGAAAATAAAAAAGCAAGACAACTTTATTTGGGGTCTCAATTTAGAATTTAATTATCCACTGACCAATATTCAAACTTAAGATGAAAAGAAATCCGATAGCCAAGGCTTTACGAACACCAAAATTTAAAAAAAAGGTTATTAAAGATAAAAAAAAATATAATAGAAAAAAAGTTAAAAAATACTTTTGATAAAATTTATTTATTTCTTGATGCTTTTCTATAATCAGAGGGCATTTGAAAACTCATTGACCAAATACCAAGC
>VHCC01000074.1 GCA_016882185.1 Candidatus Pelagibacterales bacterium
AATACTAATTAATAATTACTCGTGTTCTCCGCCTGGATCATCTTTTGGTAATTTCGTTTGTTTGCCATTAATCCAAAGGTTTTGTCTTGATCGAGTAGGCGTGTGGTAATTAGGATCTGTTCTAAATCTTCTAATATCTTGAAATTGTTTAAATGTGTAATAAGCAGCAAAAATCATTAGTAAATGGCCTAAAAACACTCCAAGCCAGCCATAAACAAACATTGGAACGGTGAAAACCCACACGCTAAAAGCAGTGGACCAAAGGGCACTTAAAACAATTAAAATTTGCAGTCTTACGGTTTTAGGTAAAGCTCGCAAATCATTTTTTGTATCATCAAACAAAACAGTCGCAGCCTCATGCATCCATTTAGTAAAATCTTTAAACATAATAAAATTACATATACACTGATTCAATGAGTGGCAAAATAGTAATTATTGGCGCGACTGGTTATACAGGATCAGCTCTTGCAAGATCTTATACCAACGACAATATCCCATGCCACTTAATTGCAAGAAATGAAGCAGAGTTAACTAGATTATCAGCAGAAACTAATTTTAAATATTCGGTTTGTTCAGATGTAACAAATCTACAAAGTGTTGAGAAAAGTTTAAAAGATATTGAAAATGAAAAAATTTCAGGTCTTGCTTATTGTGTGGGCTCTATTGTTTTAAAATCATTTCAAACTACAAAAGAAGAGGATTTCATTAACACTTTTAACTTAAATGTAAGTGGTGCAATTCATTTTATAAGAAAATTACAAAAACAACTTGCTGAAAGTAATGGAGCAATTGTTTTATTTTCAACGGTTGCAGTGGATCGAGGCTTTAATATGCACTCAGTAATCTCAACTGCAAAAGGAGCTATTCAAGGATTAACTACTTCTTTAGCTGCAGAATTTGCACCAAAAATTAGAGTAAACTGTATTGCCCCAAGTATTACCCAATCCAAAATGGCAAAACCTATTTTAGATAATGCAAGAATTGCAGAACAAATCCCCCTTAAACATGCAATGAAAAGAGTTGGAAAACCTGAAGATTTAGCTGAAACTGCAAAGTTTTTATTATCATCTAATAGTAGCTGGATCACCGGTCAAACTATTCATGTGGATGGAGGAAAGATTAATTTAGAAACATAATGAAAGTTTTACTAAAAGTAATTTTTATTTTTCTTTTACTTCCAATTAAAACCTTTGCCTTTGAAAATCCTAAAGTAAAAATAAATAATTTTTTCATCCAAAAATATGAAGTAACAATTGTTGAATTTTCAAATTTTGCAAATAAAACCAATTTTAAAACAAAAGCTGAAAAGCAGGGATTTGGTTATGAATATAGTGTTGGTTGGGAGAAAAGAAAGAATTGGAATTATAAAACTCCTTACGGCAAAAATCCTGATAGCTTAACTGAACCTGTAGTACACGTTAGTTATTTTGAAGCTGAACAATATTGTAAATTTATTAATGGTAGATTGCCAACCTTTGCAGAATGGTCAACTGCAGCTTACACACAAGTTTTAGACTCAAAAGTATTTGAGAAAAATAAAACGTATTCTTATCCAAGCGGAGATAAAGCTGAAAAAATGAACTCCACCGATTTACTTTCATATAAAAAACATTATGACGTTTTAAAATTGCCAGAGGGAATTAATGGTTTAGTTGCAATGGGTGGAAATGTTTGGGAGTGGACAAAAGATAGAAAAGATAACTCTGCATTAACTGCAGGTTCTTCTTGGTGGTATAATTCAAGTAATACAACTAAAAATGGAGCCCAATTTAAACCAGCAGATTTTTATGCGATTTATGTTGGTTTTCGATGTGCCTTTGAAAAATAGCCACAATTAAAATATATAGACGCAAAATTAATGGAATTTTTTTCAGAAGAAATAAGAATTACCATCCAAATTATTTTAATCGATCTTGTGTTATCAGCGGATAACGCAGTGATTATTGGGATGGCTGCGTCCCAATTTGATCCAGAAATTAGAAAAAAAGTTTTAATTATTGGAACAGCACTTGCGGTTGTCTTTAGAATTCTTTTTTCAGCCATGACCGCATACCTTTTGCAGTTTCAAGGTATTCGAACCATTGGAGGAATTTTATTATTTTGGGTGGCGTACAAATTGTATGTGGATATTCTAAAAGAGAAAAAAGACCAAACTGCTGAATTAAATAAGTACCAAATTAAAGAAGAAGAGAGAAAAAATTACCGTAAAGCTATTACCACCGTTGTAATTGCAGATATCACTTTAAGTTTTGACAATGTAATTGCTGTTGCTGGTACTGCAGGAACTAACTATGGTCTGCTAATATTTGGTCTAGCCCTTGCAATTATTTTAATGGTTACCCTTGCCAATGCCATTTCAGTTTATATTAAAAAACATAAATGGATTGGCTGGTTAGGCTTGCTTTCTATCCTTTGGGTTGCAGGAGATTTAATTTGGGACGATATTAAGTTATTGTTATAACAATAACTCCATGGAATTTTTCGCTGATGATTTAAGGCTGACCATAAAGATCATATTAATTGATATGATTTTATCTGCGGATAACGCCATCGTCATTGGTTTGGTTGCCTCTCAATTTGATCCTAAAATTCGACAAAAAGTTTTAGTCATCGGCACAACTCTTGCAGTTTTATTTAGAATATTATTTGCAGTTTTTGTTGCATATTTTTTGCAATATCAAGGGGTGCGAACTTTTGGTGGAATTTTATTATTTTATATCGCCTACAAACTATATGGCGATATTTTAAAAGATAACACAATTGAACAAGTAAAAATAAAAAAATCTCAGCTAATTAAAGAAACCGATAAAAAAAATTATTGGAGAGCAATTTTAACTATTATTGTTGCAGATTTAACCATCAGTTTTGATAACGTGATTGCGGTGGCAGGTGCTGCAAAATCTAATTTTACATTACTTATTTTTGGTCTTACACTTTCAATCATTATGATGATTACCCTTGCTAATGCCATTTCAACTTATTTAAAAGAACATAAATGGGTGGGTTGGCTTGGAATTTTATCTATCCTTTGGGTGGCTGTTGATTTAATTAGAGATGACTTTAAATTATTTTTTTAAATGGATAGGGAGAATATTTTTCTCTTTATTAATTTTAACCACAACCTCTATGGCAAACGAAGAA
The DNA here is from genome assembly GCA_016882185.1 of Candidatus Pelagibacterales bacterium. Taxonomy (GTDB): domain Bacteria; phylum Pseudomonadota; class Alphaproteobacteria; order Pelagibacterales; family Pelagibacteraceae; genus Fontibacterium. The sequence goes on from VHCC01000074.1 coordinate 3,142, forward strand.
CCTGATTATATTATCCTTAAAAAAGAAAGTGACATTGAGATTAGACAATATAAAAATTTCTTAACCGCATCCATTGAAATGGAAGGAGATAGAAAAGAAGCAATCGGTAAGGGATTTAGATCTTTATTTAAATACATCAGCGGTGAAAATAAAAATAAAGAAAGTATTTCCATGACAATACCAGTGATGCAAAAAAGCTCAGGAAATAATAAGTGGAATGTATCTTTTGTGGTACCTAAAAAATTTGATCTTAAAAATGTTCCGCAACCTGATAATAAAAATATTCAAATAAAAAATAATTCAGATTTAAAAGTTATTGCCATTACTTTTTCAGGTTTATTTAGTGATGGTAATATTGAAGAAAATGAAACAAAGCTTAGAAATTATATAAAAGAAAAAGGAATTAAAATTGATGAGCCTGCAATTTATGCAGGTTATAATGCACCTTGGACACCTTGGTTTTTAAAAAGAAACGAAGTGATGTTTAAGTTAGCAGGTTAAGGGATTTTTTTAAAAAGATCACAGTATAATAGTCTTAAAAAAAAATAATTAAAGCATCATAAAATACTGTTTTTACTTTTATATTTTTTTTTAAGTTACTATCTCAATTTCAAGCTATTAAAATCAATGGTTTAGCAAATTAGGCTAATTAAGCTTTGCCACAATTGATCTTAAATTCATGATTTTAAACATTTATTTTTTATCCTTGAATGTTAGCCGGTAAATTTGCTTTTTTAAATATAAGGGTCATATTTATCTACAAGGAGGGAAATGAACATACACCTACCTTTTACATGAATTGACGGTAACGTTATTTCATAGAGTAAGCTTAAGAACCTTTGCTTAATCAAAAAAAGGTTCAAAAAATCAAATAAATTTTCC
>VHCC01000075.1 GCA_016882185.1 Candidatus Pelagibacterales bacterium
AGTGATATTTTCAATGTCTCCTCTGAGAACAGCATTAAACCAAACACTTGAGTCATTTTTTAAAGTTACATCACCAATTACATTTGCAGTTGGAGAAACCCAATATTTTCCATCACCTTTTAATCTTTTATTACCCAGTTCAAAAATCATGTTATATTCATAACAAATATTCCAAATAGTAAAATAAAATTATGTCTCTAACAGAAACGCCGGTGTGTAATTTTGGAGAAAAAATAAAAGATTTTAAATTAATATCGACTGAAGACACATTTGTTTCACTTAAAGATATTAAAGGTCAAAATGGGACCTTAATTATGTTTATTTGTAACCACTGTCCTTATGTAAAAGCGGTAATAAGAGAATTGGTCGACATAACTAATAAACTAGCAAAAATTGATATTAATTCAGTGGCAATAATGTCCAATGATGTAAATAATTATCCTGAGGATAGTTTTGAGAATATGAAAAAATTTGCAAAAATAAATAATTTTAAATTTCCATATTTATATGATGAAACTCAAAACATTGCTCGAAATTTTGGAGCGGTATGTACTCCAGATTTTTTTGGATATAATAAAAGTAATGAGCTGCAATATCGCGGCAGATTTACAGAAATGAAAAATCTCAAACCAGTATCAGATGAAAAAAATGATCTTTTAAATGCAATGGAACTAATTGCTAAAACTTCAAATGGTCCTAAGCAACAATTTCCTAGTATGGGCTGCAATATAAAATGGAAAAGATAATTAAATGATTGTTATTACAACAAGAAGTTATCCTCCAGAACTTGGTGGCATGCAAAGTTTAATGGGAGGTCTTGCAATACATTTAAATAACCTTCATCCAATTAAAGTTTTAGCAGACTCATTCTCGGGCGATAAAGAGTATGACAAAAAAAATAATTTTGAAACCAACAGAATGGGGGGTCTTAAAATATTAAAAAAATATAGAAAATTTAATCTTTTAAAAGAAATTATTAAAAATAATCCCCTTAAAGCTATAATTGCTGATCATTGGAAGAGTATTGAATTAATTACTGAAGATATATCACATAAAGTTCCAATTTTATGTCTTATACACGGGAAGGAAATTAATCATCCAACTAACTCATCTATAAACAGAAGGTCCATAAATGCCCTAGCAAAAACGAAACATATTATTGCAAATTCAGAATTTACAAAAATTTTAGCAACTGAAAAAGGTTCTGATGGTAGTAAAATCCATGTTATAAATCCTGGTATTAATGAGCCGCAAACCATTAGCTCAGAAGTAAATCAACAAGCTGAGACAATATTTAAAAATTCGGATATTAAAATCATCACTGTCTCTAGATTTGATAAAAGAAAAGGAATTGATTTTTCCCTGTTAGCTCTAAAAAATATTCAATCAATCTATCCAAATTTTAAATATGTAATCGTTGGTAGTGGAGATGAGGAGGAAAATTTAAAGAAAACAACTGAAAATTTAAACTTAGAAAAGAACGTCATTTTTCTTAAAAATATTAGCTTAGAATTAAAGAATGCTCTAATTAAAAATTCTAATATTTTTTTAATGCCTGCAAGAATTGAAGGAACCTCGGTTGAGGGTTTTGGGATTAGTTATATTGAAGCTGCAAGTTATGGAATTCCATCCATTGCTGGAAAAGATGGTGGAGCCCCTGATGCAGTCAAACATAATCAAACTGGTTTATTATGCAATGGATATGACCACTCTGAAATTTATGATGCATTAAAAAATATAATTCAAAATAAAAAATATTTAGAACTGGGAAAAAATGCAAAAGAATTTGCTAAGCAATTTTACTGGAAAGAAATAATTAAAAAATACGCAGATCTTCTTAATTTGTGATAGAACTTTTAATTAAAGCATACACTCTATCAGCAAAAAGGGATTTTAAATCCAAAGTCTGAAGCGCAATAAATTTTTCTCTCTCAATTGAAACTTTTTCAGGGGTTGTGTGAGGACCAAACAATGCAAAGCCTCTAGCACCAAGATGAGCTGTCATATGAGCTGGTCCTGTATCATTTGCAATAACAAGATGTGATTTTTTTATTAATGACGCAAGTTCAAAAAAATTTAACGCTGAATTATTATTCAAAGCTATTTTAATATTAAAACTTTTAGCCTCAACTATTTCATCTGGTCCAGGTGCAACAACCAATTCAAATTCTGAGTGATTTTTTTTTATTAAATTTATTAGCTCAGAAAAATACGGCCATCGTTTATGAACTAAATCTTTAGAGCAGAAAGGAAAAAATAAAATATATTTTTTATCAGTATCAAGATTATAATTATTAGCCTTCTCCACCGCCCAGCTAAAATCTGGCTTTAAAGTATAACGAGTTTGAATATTTGATTTTCTTAACTGTTCATCAAACCTTTGTAATACTGAACTATTATATTTACTTTCTGGAATATCTTTAGAAGAAGACCAATCACCAATATTAAAAATAAATTTTCTATAAAAATTTGTTCTATTTGAATTTTGTAAATCGTAAACTTTTGTAAAATTTAAAGAGTTTATAATTTTTCTTAATTTTAAAAGATAAAATATATTATATCTAGGAAGTCTTTCATCTTCTAAACAAGAATCAACATAGGGACAATTTTTAAATAAATTTAAATATTTAGAAGTGGTTAAAATTGTAATTTTTTCATTCTTATGATGCTCTCTTATGTCTTTTAGAGCTCCAGAAATTTGAACAACATCTCCAAGAGAGCCAAGTTTTATAATTAAAATATTTGACATATATTATAAAAGAACATTATTGATTAATTATGAAAATTACAAAAAAAATTTACTCTGAAATATCCGCTGGTGAGTTATTCGATAAAATCTCAATTCTTGAGATAAAAAAAAATAAAATCAAAGATAAAAACAAAAGGAATATTATCTTAAAAGAACTTAGTTCCTTGCAAGAAACTGCATCTGAAAATATTGAAAAATCAAAATCAATTATAAAATTATATAAAAAACTTAAATCTATTAACCTTAAATTGTGGAAAATTGAGGACGATATTAGAGATTGTGAAAGAAAAAGTAATTTTGAGAGTAAATTTATAAAACTTGCAAGAGCAGTATATTTTACTAACGATGAAAGATCACGTGTTAAAAATAAGATTAATAGCCTAACAAAATCTAATATTTCTGAAGTAAAAAGCTACAAAAAATATTAATTTAATTTTAGACTTGGAATTTTAGCTCTTAATTTATTTGGAAGATTCTCATCTATTCTTGCAATAATAAAACCCTCTCCTTTTTCTTTTTCTTTTAATATTTTACCATCTGGAGAAATAATTAAAGAATGACCATAAGTTAGTCTATCGTTGTAATGTCTTCCTGTTTGCGCTGCTGCAAATACATAGGAAAAATTTTCAATAGCTCTAGCTTTTAATAAAGTATGCCAATGTTTCTCTCCTGTTATTTTTGTAAAAGCTGAAGGAACCGTTATAAAAATTGCACCTTTTTTTGCAAGCTCTCTATATAAATTTGGAAAGCGAACATCATAACAAATACTAAAACCTAACAAACCCCAAGGTAATTTTGCTATTACCTTTTTTTTACCAGCTAAAAATTTTTTTGATTCTTCATATTTTTCTTTATTTGAAAGTTTAACATCAAACATATGAATTTTATCATAGTAATTTGCAATTTTTCCATTTGGATTAAAAAGTACAGATCTATTGGCTAGTAATTTTTTAGATAATTTTATTGGCAACGATCCAATTAAAATCCATTTTTTATAACTTTTTGAAATTCTACTTATAGATTCTAAAAAAAAATTATTGTTCATCTGTTCTGCCTTTTCTAAAAGCTCACTGTGATCTAATGTAAATAATGAAGTGTTTTCTGGAGTAATAATTAAATCAGCTTTCTTCTTAATAGAATTAATTATTAAATCTGTTGTTTTTTCTAAATTAGAAAAAACATTATTATCTGATGTGAGTTGGATACATGAAAC
>VHCC01000076.1 GCA_016882185.1 Candidatus Pelagibacterales bacterium
TTATAATATCTATAAGACCGTCTAAAAGAATTCTTTTTTCACTATTTCTGATTTGTTGGTTATTATTCATATTGTCTCCAATTGAAATTTTTTTATCTTTAAAAAGATTATCCTTATAAAGAACTGTGTTATTTTTATCAAAGACTTGAAATGTAAAATTTAGTTTTAAATTTTCTTCAGTTACTATTCCCCTACTATCTGTTGCTGAAGTCTCTGTTGATTGGAATATTTGTGCTTGAAGAATATATCCTCTATCGTCTTTTTCATTAATTTGTAATCTTAGTTTTTTTTCAAGATCAAAAACAATTTCTTTTTCTCCTATAATTTCGATCTTAGTGAAAGTAAGAGGCTTTTGATTTTTAAGATTTACAGGGGAAAAACCACAGCCAATTGTCAATAAAAAAAATAAAACACTAAAAAACTTTTCTTTCATGTTGTAACAATATTTAAAATTTTATTTTTTACATATATCTTATTTTTAATTTTTTTAGATGAAAGAATTGTTTCTATATTTTTGATTTTTAAGGATTTATTTAAAATATTTTCCTCATTATCATTCGTATCTGCCTCAAGCAATGCCCGTTTTTTTCCGTTTATTTGAATCACAATTATACATTTTTTAATATCTTGTATTAACTTACTATCAAATTCTGGCCACATCTGGTTATATAAATCATCTTTACCAGTTACTTTATAATAGCATTCATGAGCTATATGAGGAATAAAAGCTGAGATAATGATTAAGTATTTTATAAAAATATTTTTTAAATCATCACTATTAACTTTTTTATTTATCATACTCTCATGGATTAAATTTAAAAAACTGTAAAGCTTAGCAATTGCAACATTCATTTGTAATTTATCAAGTAAACTTGTAATTTCATAAATTAACTTATTAAATTCTTTTAATGTTTCTGCATTAGAAACTATTTGATTCTTATAGTTAGACATTTCTAACTCTATACGCCAAATTTTTTGGATATATTTAAATGCTCCATTTATACCTTCATCGCTCCATTGGATATCTCTATCCGGTGGACTATCAGATAAAATAAACCATCGAGTAGCATCAGCACCATAAATTTTTATAACCTCATATGGATTTACTACATTTTTTTTTGATTTGGACATTGCTTGGCTATCTCCCTTTAATACCTCTTCTCCATTTGATAAAAAATATTTGTTATCTTTTTTTTTTAATTCTAAAGGAGAAACCCATTCCCCTTTTTTTGTTTTAAAGGTTGGATGGCAAACCATTCCTTGTGTAAAGAGATTTTGAAAAGGCTCCGAGAATTTAAACTTAAACTCATCTTTTAAGGCCAAGGTGAAGAATCTTGAGTATAAAAGATGTAAAATTGCGTGTTCAATCCCACCTATGTATTGATCAACGGGCATCCAATAATTTACATCCTTATCATTAAAGGGAAGATTTTTTTCATGGGGCGAACAAAATCTTAAGAAATACCATGATGAGTCAACAAAGGTATCAAGAGTATCTGTTTCTCGAATAGCCTTCATCCCAGTTTCCGGACATGTTGTATATTTCCAAGTTGGATGATTTTCTAGGGGGTTTCCAGGTTTGCTAAAATCAACATCCTTTGGCAGAGTTACTGGCAAATCTTTTTCATGTACAAGAATGACTTTTCCATCCTCTCTATAAATAATTGGAATAGGACATCCCCAGTATCTTTGTCTTGATATGCCCCAGTCCTTTAATCTGTAAATTATTTTAGAATTTCCAATTTTTTTATCTTCAATAATTTTAATTATTTTTTGTTGAGCATCCTTAACGCTAAGGTGATTTAAAAAATCAGAATTAATAATAAAGCCATCATGAAGATACGCTTCATTTTGAATAGAAATATTTTTACCCCTAGCAGGTGATACAACAGGCAATATTTCTAATTTATATTTTGTTGCAAACTCAAGATCCCTTTGATCATGGGCTGGACATCCATAAATTGCCCCCGTTCCATAATCCATGAGTATAAAATTACTTACATAAATTGGTAGTTTTTTATCTTTAATGAATGGATGAAAAACTACATAGGGAGTCTTAAAACCTAATTTTTCACTCTTTGATAAAGATGACTCGATTGAAATGTTTTTAAGGGCTTTACTTTTAAACTGTAAAAAACTTTCATCATTTTGAAAAAATTGAGTAAAAGGATGATCAGGAGCAATTGCAATAAAGGACGCCCCAAAAATTGTGTCGGGACGGGTTGTAAAGATTTTTATTTTTTGGTCATTATCAGTTAAAAAATTGATCTCACAACCTGTAGACTTTCCAATCCAGTTTTTTTGCATTAATTTAACTTTTTCTGGCCAGCCTTTTAAATTTTCAAGTGCTTCTAAAAGTTGGTTAGAGTATTTTGTAATATTTAAAAACCATTGGCCTAATTTTCTTTTTTCAATTTCTGCACCAGATCTCCAGCCCTTACCATCGATCACTTGCTCATTAGCAAGGACTGTTTGGTCAATTGGATCCCAATTTACATAGCTTTCCTTTTTATAAACCAGACCTATTTTAAAAAAAAAAGAAAATAATTTTTGTTGTTGCATGTAATAAGTTTCATCACATGTTGAGATTTCTCTATCCCAATCAATGGACAAACCAATTTTTTGCAATTGAGTTTTCATCACTGAGATATTTTTTTCTGTCCAATTCCTTGGATGTAGTTTATTCTGAATAGCTGCATTTTCGGCAGGAAGACCAAATGCATCCCAACCCATTGGATGGAGCACGTTGTATCCTTGTAATCGCTTGTAGTTTGCAACAACATCACCAAGCGTATAATTTCTAACGTGTCCCATATGAATATTACCCGAAGGGTAAGGAAACATTTCTAAGCAATAAAATTTTTTCTTATTTTGGGAAAAAGTTTTTGTTTTAAAGATTTTTTTTTTTGAAAAGAAATCTTGCCATTTTTTTTCTATAATTATGGGATTGTAACTATCCTCCATAAATTTATTAGGTCAAAAATTTATTTTGTATTTTTTTTTGTTTCCTCTATCTTAAGAATTCTTGCGGTTGTAATTATTTTATCTTTTATTTCATTTGAAAAATTTTTACCAAGTTCTACAATGACGCAATTTTGACTCTTACATGTTTTTTTATGAGATACGATATTAATAGAGTCAGATCTTAATTCATTGCTTAAAAATTTAACAACAATCTTTATTTGTTCATCACTATTTAAATTTTCATTATACCAATCAAATCCGATTATTCCTCCAGAGTAGTCTGATGTTGCAATAGGTAAAAAATCTAATGTTTTTATTGTTGCTCTCCAAAGAATATTTGCTGTACCAAAATCTACAGCTGATCTGTCTTTGTTGTCACCAATCATACCCATGATGCCTCCTCCCTTATCCGCAGCTGACCTTGCTTTTTCTTTAACGTTGGGATTAATTATTTCTTTTTCTCCTGTTATGGGGTCTAGTTTTGATGCACATCCTGTAATTAAAAAAATTAACGCAAAAGCAATAATAAAAAACAACCTAAAGCTAGATTTACTTATATTAGACATTAAAAATTTGTGGTTTGAGGTTAATGTTTATATATTAAATTTTATAATCTTATTTTTCACGTTTTTTTATGATTTTATTGTTGTATTATTACAACAAATAATATTATAATAATCTTTTATATTCATTTAAATATCTAATTTCACAAGAAGAATGATACTTTTCCTTAAGTTTTAAATTAACAAACAATAAACAATAATAATATGAAAAAAAAACTACTTACATCGACAGCGATAGCTGGTTTGTTAGCAGTTACAAATTATGGTGTTGGAAATGCCCAAACCACAGTAACTGGTAATTTAAGCGTTGGCTATAAAGCTGTTTCAACAGATGCAAAAGGTTCTCAGACCAAGA
>VHCC01000077.1 GCA_016882185.1 Candidatus Pelagibacterales bacterium
TTTTAAAGCTTCAGGAAAAATCATATCTGCACCAGCATCTACATAAGCTTTTATCCTTGAGATTGTTTTATCCAAGCCCTCAACAGCATTGGCATCTGTTCTTGCTATAATTAAAAAATTTTTATCTTTTCTAGCTTTTGTTGCAGATTTAATTTTTTTCACCATTTCACTTACGCTAACAACATCTTTATTATCTAAGTGTCCGCATCTTTTTGGATTAATTTGATCTTCAATGTGGCAACCTGAAATTCCATAATTTTCAAATGTTTCAATTGTACGTGCGCAGTTCATAGGTTCTCCAAACCCAGTATCAGCATCTACAATTGAAGGTAAATTAGTAACCCTTGCAATTTGTTCAGCTCTATAAGAAACCTCCGTCAAAGTTGTCAGTCCAATATCAGGAAGCCCTAAATCATTGGCCATCACTGCTCCTGATATATAAATCCCGTCATAACCAATCTCTTCAATTAATTTTGCAACTAAGGGGTTATATGCTCCAGGAAAGCGAATAAGTTTTCCTGTTTTTAATTTTTTTTGTAAGTCTAATCTTTTTTCCAAAGGTGTTTTTTTAACAAAATACATAATTAATTTAAAAATTTCATTTTAGATAATATTCCATTCATTTCAGTAAAGTCATTAATAAAATAATCATGGTAAATACTTGTATGATCCTTTTCGGTATAACCATCTTTTACAAGAATAAATTTCACCTTTGCTATTCTTGCTGTTTCAGCATCTGTTTCACTATCTCCAACCATAATGCTATCTTCTTTTTTTATATCTAAAATTTCTAATATATTTGTTAAATGTCTTGGATCTGGTTTTCTATATTCAAAGGTATCAACACCTGCAATATAATCAAAAAACTCAATAAGATTAATTTCTTTAAGAAGTTTTTTAGCTAAAGACTCCATTTTATTTGTACAAATGGCAAAATTAATTTTTTGTGATTTTCCCCAAACAAGAAACTCATTAACTCCTTTGATAATTTGTGATTTATTTGAGATATTCTCTCGATAATAATTAATAAAATCCTCAGTCATTTTTTTATGTATATTTTGATCAAATATTTTTTCTTCTTTTTTTAAAGAACTTAAAATCATATTAGCCGCACCTCTTCCAGCTAAACGACGAATATCTGTTAGTGGTTTTTGATCATAACCAAATTTTTTCATTACATAATTATGAGCATCCATTAAATCTGGCGCAGAATCTACAAGCGTTCCATCTAGATCAAACACTATTGCTTTGCTCATAAATTAGTTGAAAAAAATTAGTAGTTAAAAGAAATAATTTGTGAGTTAAATTATTAAAATCATTACTATAGTAACAATGCTCAAATAGCAATAAATCATAAAGCTGAATTAAAGTTATTTATAATTTCATTATGATTGAGTCTAAAAAATTATTACAAAATAAAATTAAAGAATTAGCAATTAAAAAGGGAGTTAAATTAATTTCTCCTGAATCAATTTATTTATCTTCGGATACGAAATTTGGAAAAAATGTTTTAATAGAACCTTACGTTGTAATTGGCGAAGGTGTAAAAATTGGAAATAATGTAAAAATTTTAAGTTTTTCTTATATAGAGAAAGCTAAAATTGGAGATAATGTAACCGTTGGACCGTTTGCAAGATTAAGACCAGATACAATTTTAGAAAATAATTCAAGAATTGGCAATTTTGTTGAAATTAAAAAATCTAAAATTGGAAAAAATTCTAAAGTTAACCACCTAAGCTATATTGGCGATTCAGTTTTAGGAAAAAATGTTAATATTGGTGCAGGAACAATTACTTGCAATTATGATGGTAAAAATAAATATAAAACTAAAATTTTAGATAATGCTTTTATAGGATCTAACACATCTTTAGTTGCGCCTGTAAAAATTGGAAAGAATACTTTGATTGGCGCAGGTTCTACGATTACAAAAAATGTAAAAGATAATACGCTTGCCTTAAGTAGAACTTCTCAAAGAGAATTAAAAAAGAGAAAAAAATAGAAAAAGTTTATGTGCGGTATTATTGGTATTGCCAGTTTTAAAGATATTTCAAAAGAAATTTTAGAGTCTTTAAAAAAACTCGAATATCGAGGTTATGACTCTGCAGGTATTTCAACAATAAATAATGGAGAAATAGTTGAAAATAAGTGTGCCGGTAAAGTTTTAGACTTGGAAAAATTAATTAAAAAAACATCATTATCAGGCAATATTGGAATTGGTCATGTTCGTTGGGCTACTCATGGAGCTCCAAATCAAATAAATGCTCATCCACATTCCTCAGATGAGGTATCTGTTGTTCATAACGGCATTATTGAAAATTCATCAATTATTAAAAAAGAACTTGTAGAAAAAGGGCATGTTTTTAAATCTCAGACAGATACTGAGGTTATTACACATCTCATTACTGAAAATTTAAAAAAAATGAATTATTTAGACTCCGTATTTGAAACTCTAAAGAAATTAGAAGGAAGTTTTGCATTAGGAATTATTTTTAAAAAATTTAATAATTTAATTGTTGGAGCAAGAAGAGGAAGTCCACTTGCTGTTGGTTATGCAGAAAAAGAAAAATATTTAGGTTCAGATTCTTATGCGTTAAATTCCATGACTAAAGAAGTTTCCTATCTCGATGACGGGGATATATGTGTAATAACTAAAGATAAAATTGATTTTTTTGATAAAAATAAGAAAAAGATTGAAAAAAAAGTCCATAAATTAGCTCAAGAAAAAGAAAGTTATAGTAAAGGAAATTTTAAAGATTTTATGTCCAAGGAAATTTCTGAGCAGCCAGAAGTTATTAAAAAATGTATTAATGAATATTTAGATAAAATTAGAAAAGAAATTAATATTGTTAATTTTCCTATTGATCCTAAAAAGATTTCAAAAGTTAATTTAATAGCCTGCGGGACAGCTTATCATGCTTGTATAGTTGGAAAGTATTGGTTTGAAGAATTTACCAGTATAGATGTGAACGTAGATGTTGCTTCAGAATTTAGGTATAGAAATAATAAAATTAAAGAAAATGAACTGTATATCTTTGTATCTCAATCTGGTGAAACCGCTGATACAATTGCAGCATTAGATTTTTGTAAAAAAGAGGGAGCAAAAACGTGCGCAATTGTTAATGTTACCGAAAGTTCATTGTCAAGATTATCAGATTTAGTATTACCTATTCATGTTGGCCCAGAAATCGGTGTGGCTTCCACAAAAGCTTTCACAGGTCAAATTTTGGTTCTTTTATTAATTATTTTAAAAATTGCAAAAATTAGAAATGAGATTAAAGCTGATGAATACTCAAGTATTATTAAAGATTTAGAAAATATTCATTCCCATGTAACATTAATTTTAAATAATCAAAAATTGATAGAAGAACTTGCTGAGGATTTTATAAATATAAAAGGCTCAATGTTTTTAGGTAGAGGACTATCCTATCCAATTGCTTTAGAGGGTGCTCTTAAATTCAAAGAGTTAACATATTTACATGCCGAAGGTTATCCAGCCGGTGAGATGAAGCACGGACCTTTAGCGCTAGTTGAAAATGGGATGCCAGTTATTGTTATTGCTCCAAAAGACAGATTTTATGACAAAACAATTTCTAATATGCAGGAAGTTATTGCAAGGGGTGGAAAAATTTTATTAATTTCAGATCATGGAGATGAAATTACAACAAGCGAAAATGTTTGGTCAGAAATTAGACTTCCACAAATTCATAAATTTCTTTCTCCTTTTTTAAGCACTATCCCTTTGCAATTACTTGCATATTATGTTGCTTTAAAAAAAGGTAACGACATAGATAAGCCAAGAAATTTAGCTAAATCTGTTACGGTAGAATAATTTATTCTTGTAGGCTTAGAACACTCTATATATATACTGTAGGT
>VHCC01000078.1 GCA_016882185.1 Candidatus Pelagibacterales bacterium
CCACCAATAAAGGAGATCCCTTTCATTTCAAAGGTGAGGATGGAAAATATTCAGATATTTCAAAAAAAATTATTGAAGGTTACAAATTATTAAAACTGGATGGTCTTATTGTCATAGGTGGCGATGGTAGTATGAAAATATTTAAACAGCTTGCAGATCAGGGAAAGTTAAATATGGTAGCTATTCCAAAGACCATCGACAATGATGTGGGAGCTACAGAAAACTCCATAGGCTTTAACACAGCAGTTGCCGTTGCAACGCAGGCTCTAGATAATTTACAAGCAACCGCAGCCAGTCACAGACGTGCGATGATTTTACAAGTGATGGGTAGAGATGCAGGTCATATTGCACTTAATACTGGGATTGCAGGAGGAGCCGATGTGATTTTAATTCCAGAACTTCCTTACACCATCGATGGAATAATAAAGAAATTAAATGAAATGAAAAAACATAACATTCATCATTCTCTTATTGTTGTGGCTGAAGCTGTTAAAACAGAAGCGGGCGAGACTTATAAAGTTAGTTTTGCAGATGGGGAAAAGCGCCTTGGCGGAATTGGTGATTATTTAGCTGAACAAATTATGAAAAAATCGGACATTGAATGCAGAGTTACCACCTTAGGCCATGCGCAAAGAGGAGCAAGACCCACTGCAAATGATCGAATTTTAGCAAGTGCCTTTGGTGTTTATGCTGTTGATTTACTAGCAAAGGGAAAGTTTAATCGAATGGTTGCTTGGCAGAATAGAGGTGTTGTGGATGTTGCAATCGATGATGCAGTAAATACTTATAAAGTCGTTGATCAAAATGAGGGGTTAGTGGATACCGCTTTTGCTTTAGGGATTTATATAGGAACGACTTAATTAAAAATTATTTTTTTTCTTTCTTTTTAAGCATCTCTTGCATTTGCTTAATTTCAGCCTTTTGATCTTTGATAATTTTTTCTGCAAAGGCTTTAAGCTGAGGATCTTTTGTTTTTTTAATTAATTCCTCCGACATATCGATGGCTCCTTGGTGATGTGGAATCATGCCTTTTAAAAAATCGATATCAATATTTCCAGAAGATTTCATAATCATATCTTTGTGCATTTTATCCATAGATTTTTTAAATGGAATATCACCATGATTTTGATGACCTCCTTGATGCATAGAAGATAACGCAAACACCGTTGAGAGAAGAACGATTGAAACAATTAGAAATATTTTTTTCATGAAATAATTATAGTTAGTTATTTAAAAAATTTAAAAAATAATGAGACAATAATAGAAATTACAATACAAGTGACAATTGGAAAGTAGAAAGAATATTTTTCACTCTTTACGCTAATGTCGCCTGGTAATCTGCCAAGGGGAAGTTCTTTTGCAAGCGGCCAAAATAAACCAACAAGTAATATTAAAATTCCTATGATGATTAGAGCTTTTTGCATTAGTTTTTACCTAATTGGTATAATCTTACCATATTGGTCATTTTTGATTTTCCAAAGGGAAGACCTGCGGTGATGATGGCATAGCCACCAATTTTTGTTAATTTTTTAGATTTAATAATTTCCTTTGAAATTTTCATCATCTGTCTCCAATTTTTAGCATCATAATTGGTGATTGAAGTAATCCCCCACAGTAATGACAATTGCCTTGAGATTTTAATATTTGGAGAGATAGTTATAATTTTTGCAGAGGGTCTTATGGCTGAAACTAATCGTGCGGTATTGCCTGTGACTGAAAATGCAATAATAGCCTCTACTTTTATATTGTAAGCAATATCTTTTATAGCAAGGGCTATGGCTCTTACAGGGTCATTATTAATTTTAGTGATACTTTTAAATAAACTAATATTTTCTTTTTTATATTTTTCAGTTGAGACAATGGTTTTTTTCATTGTCTGCACTGCTTGAAGGGGATATTTTCCAACTGCCGTTTCAGCAGATAACATCACCACATCCGCTCCTTGAAATATAGCAGTGCCTACATCGTTAATTTCAGCACGCGTTGGTTTGTTATCTAAAATCATACTCTCTAACATTTGTGTTGCAATGATTACGGGTTTGCCAAGTTCAGAACATTTTTTAACAATATCCAATTGAACATGGGGCACTTCATTTGCACCAATTTCAACTGCAAGATCACCTCGTGCAACCATAATCGCATCTGAAGTTTGGATAATATCTTTAATATTTTTCAGTGCACTTTTGTTTTCAACCTTTGCAATAATGCCCATATCCGTTGAAATTAATTTTCGTGTTTCTTTAATAATCTTAGAATTTTTTACATAAGACAATGCAATCCAATTGCAATTTAGTTTTTTTGCAATTTGAATGTCGCGCTTATCCTTTGCTGTTAAATTATCAAAATCAACTTCAAGTCCTGGAATATGAATGCTTTTAAAGTTTTTAATAACGCAATCATTTTGACAAATTGTTTGAATAGAGTTTTTTGAAATTTTATTTATTTTAAAAGTAAATTTTCCATCATCAATGAGGATTTTATTACTCCTCTTTATTTTTTTAAAAATTTCAGGGTAGGGAAGATAAACTCGATTTTGACTTCCAATTTTTTTATTTAAATCAAAATTAAAAGTATCGCCTTTTTTTAATGAGACTTGATTTTCTAAAATCTTTCCAATTCGAAGCTTTATTCCTTGAAGATCTGCAATGATAGCGATGTGTTTTTTGTTTATTTTTTCGCAGTCTCTAATATTTTTAACAATCTTTTCAATACCTGTTAAATTATGACTAAAATTAATTCTAAAGCCATCAACGCCTGAGCGAATTAATTGATTAATTACATTTTTCTTAAATATCGCAGGACCTAGGGTGGCTAAAATCTTTGCTTTTTTGTCCATGAACTTAACTCATTATAAGATACCTTTTTGGCAAATGTTAGATGAATGTGATATATTTTTTTTAGGCACAGTTAAATATTATGAATTTAACCCAACCAGAGCTTATTCAACTCGTTGTTTTGCTCATTGTTTTGTTTATTATAATTTTTAATTTTCCGCGCGGCCGATTTTAAATCCTTTCAAATTTTAATAATTTCAATTAAGATAATTGCTATGAAAATTCTTATAAAAATCTTCTTTAGTTTGTTTCTATTTCAATCAATCTTATTTGCAGCAGGCAAACCCTATTCACAAGCCGAATTTGATAAATTAACAAAAGAAGGAAAACCAATAGTACTGCACGTTCACGCAAAATGGTGTGGCACTTGTGCAGCGCAAGATCCTATTTTAAATTCTTTAATAAAATCGCCTGAGTTTAAAAATTTTACTTTTTACAATGTAGATTATGATACCAGCAAAGATCTTTTAAAAACTTTAAAAGTTTCAAGACAAAGTGCAATCATTGTCTTTAAACAAGGTAAAGAGCAAGGTCGATCTTTAGGCGATACAAAAGAAAGTTCAATTAAAGAATTACTCAAAAAAGCAATTTAATTAATGTTAATACCAAGAACTTCAGTTCCAAATTTAACTTTTCCAACTTTGGGTGCAATTGATTTTGCAATTAGCAAGAACTATCCTGCAAGGGGCGAATATACCGGCTCTGTATAACCTTTAAATTTATGAAAGCCTACATCATTCATGAAAACGATGAGTGGAGTTTGCCGCTTAAAGAAAATTTACAAAAATTATCGGTGCCCTTTGAAGATTGGCACATGGCAAAAGTTAATTTAAATACCGCAGCTAATCCACCAGAGGGAGTTTTTTATAATCGAATGAGTGCATCCTCCCATTCAAGAGGACATCGGTTTGCCCCAGAATATACAGCGGTGATTTTAAATTGGCTCTCATCTCATAAAAGAAGAATTATTAATAATGAAAATGCCTTATCCTTAGAGAT
>VHCC01000079.1 GCA_016882185.1 Candidatus Pelagibacterales bacterium
TTGTAGAGTTCTTCTGTGCATTTTAAGTCTTCTCGCCGTCTCAGAAACGTTACGATCGCATAATTCAAATACTCTCTGGATATGTTCCCATTTTACCCTATCAGCAGACATTGGGTTCTCAGGAGGCATTGCTTTCTTATCCTTGTCCGCCAATAAAGCAGCCTCTAAATCCTCTGCATCAGCTGGCTTCGCAAGATAATCTATGGCTCCAGATTTAACTGCTGCAACAGCGGTTGGAATGTTTCCGTAACCGGTTAAAACTATAATTCTGCTATCCGCTTTGACTTTATGTATCTCCTTAACGATGTCCAAACCACTCCCATCATTCAGTCTAAGGTCTATAATGGCAAAAGTTGGAGCGGAAACTTTAACTTTTTGTACCCCTTCAGCAACACTGGAAGCTGAAGTGACTAAAAAACCTTTATTTTCCATAGCTTTTGAAAGTCTATTTCTAAATGGATCATCATCATCAACTATGAGCAAAGATTTGTTCTCAAACTGTCCGAGATTTGCTTTTGTGGGTAAGTTTTTATTCATTTCAGAGCATACTATAGCCCCTCCTAAAGCTGATCACAAGCTAATGACACAGTGTGAAAAAAATTTTTCTTACCTAAAATAAATACTTTACAGAAATTAAGATTTGTCCTAATTCACGACTCAATAGTTAATTAAATTATTAATTTTTTAACAAAAGGACATAACAAGAATTGAAAAAGTTTAATTCTGTTTCTGACTTAGTCAGAGAGCTTCAACCTGTAAATCCAGTATATTGTATTCGACCAGAAAGTATAAAACTGGCTTGCAATTTTTTTGTAAATAATTTTCCGGGGAAACCCCTATACGCTGTAAAAACAAATCCTCATAAAAATGTTATCAAACATATCTACCAAAATGGAATCACAAATTTTGATGTAGCCTCTCTCGAAGAAATAAAGTTAGTCAAGTCCATCGCAAAAGATGCAAAACTTTATTTCATGCACACAGTAAAAAATAGAAAGAGTATTGAAGAAGCGTATTTTAATTTTGGAATTAGAGATTTTTCTTTTGATACAAAAGATGAATTAATAAAAATTTTTGAAGCAACTAAAGATGCTAAAGATTTAACTTTATATTTAAGAATATTTGTTTCGAATGAACATTCTGAAATTGATCTGTCAAAAAAATTTGGAGCTTCTCCTGCTGAGGCAATCAATTTAATAAAGTTAGCAAGACCACTTGTAAAAAAACTTGGTGTAAGTTTTCATGTCGGATCTCAATGTATGCATCCCGTATCTTACTCAAAAGGAATAAAAGAGATTGGAAATATAATTTTAAAATCAGGCATCACACCTGATATTATAAATGTTGGTGGTGGATTTCCTTCTAAGTATCCAGATTTGTATCCTCAACCGTTAGAAAATTACATGGAAGAAATCAAAAAAGCAGTAAACAAATTAAGTTTACCAAAACAGCCAGAATTAATTTGTGAACCAGGAAGAGCTATTGTTGCAGAAAGCGGTTCAACAATTGTTAAGATTGAACTAAGAAAAAAACAAAGTCTTTATATTAACGACGGAACCTATGGCTCTTTATTTGATGCTGGTTTTCCAAATTTTATTTTTCCAACAAAAGTTGTTGATACTGGAAAAGATTTAAGCAGACGCCTGACCCCTTTTAATTTTTATGGACCAACTTGCGATAGTATGGATTTTATGAAAGGTCCTTACATGTTGCCAAATAATCTAAAAGAGGGTGACTATATAGAAATTGGCCAATTAGGAAGTTATGGCTTAACTTTTAGAACTAAATTTAATGGCTTTTACTCAGATGACATTTTTGAGATTGAGGATAAACCAATAATGTCTGTTTATCAAAATGAACAAGATGAGGAATATAAAAGCAATTATCTTGTTGCTTAATGAACAAATCCTCAAGTCCAACTGTAGGTCACAACAAATCTAGTTTTTTAAACAAAGCAATCGAGCATATCGATATTACATCTTTTGATGCAAGACCCATTATAGATGCTATGGCTAAGATGTCTTTTACATCTCGGGAAACGGCCAATGCAGCACAGATTTATAATGAGATGTTAAATGATAAAAACTGCACTATTTTTCTAACTTTAGCAGGATCTACTTCTGCTGCTGGATGCATGAAAGTTTATGCTGATTTAGTTAAAAATAATATGGTCGATGCCATCGTTTCGACAGGCGCATCAATTGTCGATATGGATTTCTTTGAAGCTTTAGGCTTTAAACATTACCAGGGATCGCAATTTCAAAATGATAATGTTTTAAGAGAACATTACATCGACAGAATATATGACACTTACATTGATGAAGACCAACTACAAGCATGTGATAAAACGGTTGGCAAAATTGCAGATCAATTAGAAACTAGACCTTATACTTCTCGCGAATTCATAAGAGAAATGGGAAAATATTTAACAACACATTCAAAAAAGAAAGAATCTTTAATTCAACTTGCTTACGAAAATGACGTGCCAATATTCTGTCCTGCTTTTACAGATTCTAGTGCTGGATTTGGTTTAGTAATGCATCAAGAAAGAAATCCTAAAAAACATTTAACAATTGACTCTATAAGAGATTTTAGAGAACTTACTGAAATTAAAATTAAATCAAAAACTTCAGGTTTGTTAATGATCGGTGGTGGCGTTCCTAAAAACTATATTCAAGACACGGTGATATGTGCTGAGCTTTTAGGAAAAGAAGTTGATATGCATAAATACGCTATACAAATTACTGTTGCTGACGTTAGAGATGGAGCGTGTAGTTCTTCTACATTAAAAGAAGCAAGCTCATGGGGAAAAGTAGATACAGCAAAAGAGCAAATGGTTTTCGCTGAAGCAACTAGCGTTATACCTCTTATAGCAAGCGATGCATTTCATAGAGGCTACTGGAAAAATAGACCTAAAAGGAGTTTTTCTAAATTATTCAAATAAACAATGTCTTCACTAACTAAAGTAGCTTTGGTGCAGATGAAGATGGACGCTGATCCAAAAAAAAATCTCTCTAAAGCCATTGAAAAAATAAAATTAGCGAAAAAGAAAGGTGCACAAATTGTTTGTTTGCCTGAACTATTTTTAACGCATTATTTTTGCCAAGAAGAAAACCACGATAATTTTGCAATAGCAGAAATGATACCTGGAAAAACTACTAATGCATTATGCGAGTTAGCAAAAAAAATAAGTGTAATAATAATCGTTCCACTTTTTGAAAAAAAAGTTTCGGGTCTTTATCATAACTCATGTGTTGTGATTGATGAAAAAGGAAAAATATTTGGTCATTATAGAAAAATGCATATTCCAGATGATCCTCAATATTATGAAAAATTTTATTTCACCCCTGGTGATTTAGGATTTAAAAGTTTTAACACTAAGCACGGTACGATTGGAACTTTAATATGCTGGGATCAATGGTTTCCAGAAGCAGCACGTTTAACGGCTCTAAAGGGTGCAGAAATCATATTTTATCCAACAGCAATAGGCTGGCATTTACGTGAAAAAAAAGAATTTGGTAAATCACAATTAAATGCATGGCTTACAATTCAAAGATCACACGCTATAGCAAATGGAGTATTCGTTGTTTCTGTTAACAGAGTTGGCATTGAGGGTAAAAAAGATAAATCTATCGAATTTTGGGGCAATTCAATCGTATTTGACCCTAATGGAAATATTATTGCAGAAGCTAGCAACGGCAAGGAGGAAATTATTATCTGTAATATTGATCTAAGCAAAGTTGAAAAAGTAAGACAACATTGGCCATTCTTAAGAGATAGAAGAATTGATCAATACCACGGTCTATTAAAAAATCCTTCCAATGA
>VHCC01000080.1 GCA_016882185.1 Candidatus Pelagibacterales bacterium
AGGATTAGGGTTATATTTAGGAAATGTAAAATCTAAATTACAATCTAGTTCTACAACCTCACAACCAATTCCCTTTAGGATTTGAGGCGCAAATACTCCAGCAGTTCCATTTCCGCATGCAACAACTACTTTAATTTTTTTTTTTATTTTATTTTTTGATATTAAATTATTGATATATATCTCTTTAAATCCTTTGATTTCTTTATAAGATCCTTTTTCAAAGTTAAATTTTTGATTTAGAACAATATCTTTTAGTTCATTCATTTCTTCAGGAGCATGAGTTAATCCTTTTTCGATTCCCATTTTAACTCCAGTCCAGCCATTTTCATTATGACTAGCTGTAACCATGGCTACTGCATCGGCATTTAATTCAAATTGAGCAAAATATACCATAGGAGAAAGTGATAAACCCACATCCTCAACTTTGCATCCAGCTTCTATTAGTCCTTTTGTTAGTGATCTTTTTATTTCTTCACTGTAAGACCTATAATCATGCCCAACAATTACTCTTGGATTTTTTTTAGTTCTATTTGTGATTTGTGTACCAAGGCCTATTCCTAAACTTTTAATGCCTTCTAAGTTTATTTCCTTTGGATACAACCATCTCGCGTCGTATTCTCTAAAACCGTTTTTATTTATGTTAATATTTTTAGAATTCATTAAAAAAATTAAATGTTATTTTTTAATGGTTTATCAAAATTAAATTTTTTTAATTGACTTTTTTGCTATGTTCTATTAATGTTCTATTGTAGTATACTTATTAATAGTATATTCAAGATTTTGTAACACAACATGTAGTTGTTTTACCATAAAAATCTAATAAAATATAGAGTTATGCAAGATAATTTGGCTTTAGCCATCAAGAATCTCGTTTTGGATAAAGGAATCGATATTCCAACATCAGCTCCAAAATCTAATGTTCAGGAACTAAAAAAACCAGATCTTTTTTCCCTTACTAAAGAAACAGAATTATTTCAAAACGAAAAAGGGATTACAATTAAAATTGATCGATCCAAAGACTCAAAATTAACAAATTTTGGAAGAGCAACATTAGACGATAGATATTTAGCTGACGGAGAATCTTACCAAGATTTATTTGCTCGTGTTGCAGCCAATTATGCTGATAACAATTTACATGCACAAAGAATTTATAATTACATAAGCAACCTTTGGTTCATGCCAGCAACACCTGTTTTGTCAAACGCAGGAATAGATAGAGGTTTGCCAATATCTTGTTTTTTAAATGAAGCCACAGATAGTCTAGATGGTATTTTAGATCTTTGGTCTGAAAACGTTTGGCTTGCAGCAAGAGGTGGTGGAATTGGAAGCTACTGGGGTAATTTAAGATCAATTGGAGAAAAAATAGGTAGAGTTGGTAAAACTTCTGGAATTATTCCATTCATCAAAGTGATGGACTCACTAACTTTAGCAATCAGTCAAGGATCATTAAGAAGAGGATCGGCTGCATGTTATTTACAAATTGATCACCCTGAAATTGAAGAATTTATAGAAATGAGAAGACCAACAGGAGGAGACCCAAATAGAAAAACTCTAAATTTACATCACGGAGTTTTAGTTACGGACGCTTTTATGAGAGCGGTCGAGCTTGATGAGCAATGGGCATTAAAAAGTCCTTATGACGGTGTAGTTCAAGCAACTATCTCAGCAAGAAATTTATGGATTAGACTGTTAACTGCAAGAGTTGAGACGGGTGAGCCTTATATTATTTTTATAGACACAGTTAACAGAATGATACCACAGCATCATAAGCTAGCAGGTTTAACAGTTAAAACTTCAAATCTTTGTTCAGAAATTACTTTACCAACGGGAATCGATAAAAATGGCAAAGATAGAACAGCAGTTTGTTGTTTGTCATCGTTAAATTTAGAAACATATGATGAATGGAAAGATGATAAAAATTTCTTAGAGGATGTGATGAGATTTTTAGATAATATTTTAAGTGAGTTCATTGAAAAAGCTCCAGATTCTTTTAAAGATGCAAAATATTCAGCACACCGTGAAAGAAGTGTTGGACTTGGAGTAATGGGATTTCATTCTTTTTTACAAAAAAATATGATCCCTTTTGAATCTGTTATGGCTAAAGTTTGGAATACGAAGATTTTTAAATATATTGATCAAGAAGTTAATAAAGCCTCAAAAAAATTAGCAGAAGAAAGAGGCGCATGTCCTGATGCTGCAGAATATGGAATTATGGAAAGATTTTCGAATAAAACAGCAATAGCTCCAACAGCTTCTATTTCTATTATTTGTGGTGGATCTTCTCCAGGAATTGAACCTATAGCCGCTAATAGCTACACTCATAAGACATTATCAGGTTCATTTAATGTCAGAAATAAATTTTTAGAAGAACTTTTAAAAAAATATGGAAAAAATAACAGTGATGTTTGGTCTTCTATCACAACAAATCAAGGATCTATTCAGCATTTAAATTTTTTAACACAGGAAGAAAAAGATGTTTTTAAAACTGCATTCGAACTTGATCAAAGATGGTTGATTGATCTTTCAGCAGATAGAACTCCTTATATATCCCAAGCACAATCTTTGAATGTATTTATTCCAGCAGATGTTCACAAAAGAGATCTTCATCAAATTCATTTTCAAGCATGGAAAAAAGGACTTAAGAGCCTTTACTACTGTAGGTCGAAATCTATACAGAGAGCAGAAGTTGTGAGTAAAAGTTTTGTTGAAAGTTCAGCAGAAAAAAAAGAAACTAACCAAACAACTAATTATGAGGAATGTTTATCATGTCAGTAGCAGCAATTAAAGTATCAGAAAAAATTATCGATAAGAATTATTGTGATACACAAGGTTTGTTAAAAGACAATCCTGTATACAAACCTTTTCGTTATCCATGGTGCTACGACGCTTGGTTAACTCAACAAAGAATTCATTGGTTACCTGAAGAAGTTCCTTTATCTGAAGATATTAGAGATTGGCAAAAAAAATTAACGCAGAGTGAAAAAAATTTATTAACACAAATTTTTAGATTTTTTACCCAAGCAGATGTTGAGGTTAATAATTGTTATTTAAGACATTATACCAGTGTTTTTAAGCCTACCGAAGTTTTAATGATGATGACAGCATTTTCATCAATGGAAACTGTTCATATTGCTGCTTACTCTCATTTATTAGATACAATTGGAATGCCAGATTCAGAGTATTCCGCATTTCTAAAATATAAAGAAATGAAAGATAAGTATGACTACATGCAAAACTTCAACACGAGCAACAAACGTGAGATTGCTAAAACAGTAGCAGTATTTAGTGCATTCACAGAAGGACTCCAGTTGTTTGCAAGTTTTGCAATTTTATTAAATTTTCCAAGATTCAATAAAATGAAAGGCATGGGCCAAATAGTTACTTGGTCTGTAAGGGATGAAACTCTTCATTGTAATTCGATGATTAAAATTTTTAATACTTTTTGTGATGAAAATCCTGGATTATTAGATGAGAGTTTAAAAAAAGAAATTTACGATGCCTGCAGAACAATCGTTCACCATGAGGATGCTTTTATTGATTTAGCATTTGAAATGGGAAATATCGAAGGTTTAACTGCTGAACAAGTAAAAACTTATATCAGATGGATTGCAAATCGTAGATTATCTCAACTTCGTTTAAAAGAGATTTATGAGGTTAAAGAAAACCCATTAACTTGGTTAGATGACATGTTAAATGGGGTTGAACACATGAACTTTTTTGAGGGTAGAGCAACAGAATATTCTAAAGCTTCTACAAAGGGTTCTTGGGTTGAGGCCTTTGAGTTTACAAA
>VHCC01000081.1 GCA_016882185.1 Candidatus Pelagibacterales bacterium
ATTAAACTTCACTTTATTGGAAGGTTGCAAACTAATAAAGTTAAAGATGTGATTGGTTTATTTGATTATATTCATTCGCTTGATAGTATTAGGTTAGCAGATGTCCTTAGTTTTGAAGAAAATAAGCAAAAGAAAAAACTCAAATACTTTATTCAAGTCAATATTGGTAATGAGGCTCAAAAAGGAGGAGTGATAAACAGCGAGTTATCTTCCCTTGTCCATTATTGCAAATTTGAAGCAAAGCTGGATATATGTGGATTGATGTGTATGCCGCCAAATAATATTAATCCAGATGATTTTTTTAAAAAAACAAAAGAGCTTAATGATAATTATAGTTTTGATCATTTAAGCATGGGAATGAGTAATGACTATCAAAGTGCAATTAAGTATGGTGCAACTTTTGTAAGAATAGGATCTGCAATATTTAATAACGATTGATTAACCTATCTTAATTCTAGTATTTTTATCTATAAGTTTGAGCAATGCAAGAATGTCCTTTTTTTTTAAAGTGATACATCCCTCGGTTCTTTTATAACCCTTTTTTGCAATGTGCATAAATATTGCGCTACCTAAATTTTTTTTTATTGGCCTTATATTATGGTTAATGGTTATTAAAATATCGTAGCATTGGTCTTTTCTAAATAATTTTTCATATCTATTTTTAAATGGAAGGCTTACTAGTTTGTTATATTCTTTTGATTTAGGATCATCACACCAAGCCATATTTTTTTTAATTTTTTTACAATTTAAATTTGTTTTTGGTTTTAAAACTCTATCAGGTCTATAAAAACAATCTAAAACCTTAAAGTTTCCAATTGGTGTTTTTAGATCTCCCTCTATTTTGTTTTTGGTAAAGCCATTTTTTCCAAATGAACATTTGTATTTATTTTTATTAAAGGTTAAAAAACCAGATCTAAAAACTCGTATCATAAAGTATGCAAAATATTAGTTTATACATATTTGGTTCTCAAAGTTTTTATACAATAATATCGGATTTAAACATTTTTAAAAAAGTTTATTTAGGAAAAAATCTTTCATTTGAAGCAGATTCAATTGTAATAGTTTTTGTAAATAGCTTTTCTAGTCAGTATTTAAGTTCTTTTTATAAGTTTAAATTTCCTATTATTTTTATTTCAAATAACGAAAAGAAAAATAAACTTCATGTAAGTAACTTTAGTTTATTTCTAAAAACTCCAATTGAAATACAAAATTTTTTAGAAATATCAAAAATATTAATTTCAAAATTTAATTATTTAAAAGCTTCACAAACAATTATTAATAATTATGTTTTAAACTCTAATGATCGTTTTCTTCAAAAAGATAAGAAAAAAATAAAGCTTACTGAGATAGAAATAAAACTTATTCTTTTTGTTAAAAAATGTAATGGTTCTACTAAAGAGCAGATTTTAGAAAATGTTTGGAAACAAAAAGCTAATCTTGATACACACGCATTTGAAACATGTTTACATAGACTGAGGAAAAAAATTAAAATAAATTATAATGATGATGGGTTTATACATTTTAAAAATGACAAATACTATTTATTATAATCGAGCTCCAACCTTTTGAATAATCTTAGATGCCATTTCCGTTCCTAAATTTAGACATTCTTTTAAATTTTTATTTCTTCTATAATTACTTATAAATCCAGCTAAAAATAAATCACCAGCACCAGTTAAATCAATTATTTTTAAGTTTTGTTTTGCACTGCATTCCTCAACAGTATCCCCAAAAATTACTAAGCTTCCCTTATTTGATTTTGTAATAACTATTATTTTTTTAAGAGCTTTACAAAAATTTATAATTTTTTTTAGATTATCCGTTTCAAATAAAGTTAGAATTTCATTTTCATTAGCAAACACTATATCAAGATAATTTTTAACTAGATTAAGAAAATCAGTTCTATGTCTTTCTACGCAAAATTTATCGGATAATGTCATTACTTTTTTTTTTGAATTTTTAATTATTTTTTTAAATGCAAGCTTTGACTCATTACTGTCCCATAAATAACCTTCAAGAATACTCATTTCAGAATTCTTTATAAGATCTTCATCAATATCCTTCTCAGAAATAATTGCTGACGCCCCGAGAAAAGTACACATTGTTCTTTCATTATCGGGTGTTATTAAAACAACACATGTGCCTGTTGGCATTATTTCTCTTTTTTTTTTATAACAGAATGTAACTTTTTGATTGTTTAAGTCTTTTTCATAGTTTTCTCCAAGATCGTCATCATTAATTTTTCCTATAAATCCCACTTCATTTCCAAGATGTGATAATCCAACCATAGAATTTGCAACTGAACCACCTGCAATTTTTTTTTCAATTTTTATTGTAGATAGTAATTTTTCAAGTTCTGTTTGACTAATTAATTTCATTGAACCTTTCGAAAGTTGATTTTTTTTAATAAATGTATCATCAACTCTACCCAAAACATCTATTATTGCATTTCCGATACCTATAATTTTCATAATGTTGTCTTATTATTAAATTTACAAAATTTATTAATTGCACATTCATTACACAAAGGTCTTCTAGCTTTACACGTATATCTACCGTGAAATAATAACTGATGGTGCGCTTTTCTAATATATTTTTTTGGAATTACTTTATGAAGATTTCTTTCAACCTCATCTGGATTTTTGCCAGATGCAATTTGTGTTCTATTTGCGACTCTAAAAATATGAGTATCAACCGCAATTGTTGGTTTTTGAAATGCTTCATTTAAAACCACATTTGCTGTCTTTCTCCCAACACCAGGCAATTCATAAAGGGCATCAAATGTATTTGGAACTTTCCCCTTATATTTTAGTGAAATTTGTTTAGATAAATAAAAAATATTTTTTGCTTTAGTATTATAAAGTCCTATACTTTTTATTAACTTTTTTATTTTCAGGATACCAAGTTTAATAAAATCATTCGGCTTATAATATTGTTTAAAAATCTCTTTTGTAACATTATTAACATTTTTATCTGTACACTGTGCTGAAAGTAATACGGCCAAAAGTAAAGTAAATTTATTTCTATATTTTAAGGAAGTTTTGGGATTTGGATATTGTTTTTGTAGAATAGAAAATATTAGGTTAATATTTTCTCTTTCCATACTCATGTTCAACTAAATTTTTAATAAGTGTCGCATAGTATAGTACCCACATTTTTTATTGTTTATCCAAATCGCAGCATTAATTGCACCATTTGCAAAAAGATCTCTACTTTTTGCAACATGTTGAAGTTTTACAACTTCTGAAGCATCTTCAAACTGAATAATATGCTCACCTATAGTTTTACCACGTCTTATTATATTAAAATTAATTTTATTATTTAAATTTTTACCTTTTTTATTAAGATGAATGTTTCCTTTTATATCCTTAAACTTTTTATTTTTTCCAGATGCTACTGCATTTGCAAGCATCAAGGCCGTTCCTGATGGATAATCAATTTTTTTTTTATGATGATTATCATGAATGTTTACTTGAAAATTATTTGCTATTTTTTTTGATAGTTGTTCAGCAATAAAACATAGCAAATTTATTCCAACGCTCATGTTTCCAGATTTAAGAATAGCGTATTTTTTTGAATAGTTTTTTATTATTATTTCTTGTTTTTCTGAAAATCCCGTTGTCCCTATAATAATCTTACTATTACTTTTTAAGTTTTTAAGTATTTCTATAGTGGACTTGGGATTTGAAAAATCAATAATAACATCAGAATTTTTAAAGGCTTTTATA
>VHCC01000082.1 GCA_016882185.1 Candidatus Pelagibacterales bacterium
TTTTTCAAAAATGTTTGAAAATTCATAGTACCATCTTATTGATAATAATTCATTCCATTGAAACATTGTATTTGTTAAAACAAAATTATGATTTGGGTAATGTATTGCTTCTACTGATTTATCAATAAAAAAATTATCACTAAATATCCAATGATTTTTTAATCTTCTAATGTGGTATTCTAAATCTTTTACTGGTGCATAATTTAAATTTTCTGCCTCAATAAAACTTTTTTCTGTCCTCATAATAGATACCAACCAACCCTTTTTATCCTCAATTTGGTCTGCTAACCATTTCATTATTGGAATATCATTAACACCAAATTGGCCGCCGCCTCTGTGGGCCGTCATACCTTTTTCTTTATTGATACAATTTATTTTACTATAATCTGGCCAATCAAACATTTGATAATTGATACTTAAAAAATCTATCAAATGATATCCATCTACAGCATCATTGAATTCTGGATTAAAAACTAATTCCAGTTTTTTATTAACGTATTCGCAAAAAATAGTTCCAATATTATTTTCTATTTTCGGTATTCTATTTGTAGTATTATGAAATAACTTTAAAAATAGGGAGCGAGAATAAAAATGATGTATATAAATTTTAATCATTAAATAATATTATTCTCAAATATATAAAAAATAAATGGTTTTACAAAATTGTTTTTTTATTTTTTTGAGTTGAGGGCCATAATGCCTCATCGACTTCTCTCCATTTACCTAATGGGCATTCATTAAATGTTTTTGAAAATATTTTTTTTTGTAAAGGACACCCACAATCATTACAATATGGGTCACCTGTAATATCTCTTTTAGCACGAAATTCTGGACATTGTATACATATGTTCCATCTTGCTTCAGCCAATTCCTTTTGCGGTTTTGTGGGATTGGATGCAGTAATCCACGCATCTGCTATTGTAATTACTTTTGAAGGGTCTTTGACTAACCCACTTATTATTTTTTTAATACCTAAATCCATAACCTAAAAAAATTAATTACATGTGCTTTGCTTTCAATGCTGTAATAAACTGATTTACAATTGTATTTAATGCAATTTTTTTAGGAGCTTCAGTTACTTTTTTTCTTCTTCTTGTTATTTCATTTAGAGAAGTAAAAATTCTGTTTTTGTTATTTTCGGTTGCCATATTAATTTATTTTTTTAAATTGAACATCGATTTTATAATAATCTACCAAAAGTAATCCATCCTCTGGGTTTATCATCAAAGCATGTTCAAATGCTGTTCCTATTAATTCATTACCTATAACCCCCTCATAAATACCGTTTTCACCCTTATAATTAAATTGATATATATTTATTCCACTATCAGATTTTCCAATAAATACTATATTTTCTTTATATGCTATATCTGATTTTGAACCATTGCAATACGCGCCACCTTCACAAGTCATTTCATAGGCGTTTTGACACATAAGTCCCTCATTATCTTCAGGTGGGCCGTAGCATTCGCCAGCTTGTGTGCCACAAACCGGATAATTACTGCCCTGTGGGTGGCATCTACAGCATTGTGGGCCAGAATGGCAGCCACGGGAGTCATCAAAACAAAGAGCACAATCTACATGTGAGGGGGTATTTATTTGGCTACAATCGTAATTAATGTTGTGTGTTATTAATCCATAACGTGTTCCATTTTCTTCACAAGTAAGGAATAAATCTATTTCTTCAAAATCAACTGCGTAAACTTCAACTTTATCATATGTATATGTTATTGTTTGTATGTTTTTTTCTATTAAAGATTGTGTTTGTGAATCAAATAGAATAAGTGTATCATTTGGTTCTAAAAGATTATATTGAACAAATCTGGTAATATAATTTGTTTGACTACCTGATTCTAATTCTTTTTTTAGAATCTTAGCATGTGATACATCTGAAAATTTAATATTATCTCCACATTCTATATTCCAAAAAAATCCAACATAATCTTCTCTTTTGGTCAAATTTGTTAATTGTGATGAACTAACCTCAAAATTATTTATTAAATTTGTAAATGAACCAGACCATTTCCTTAAATCTACTTGAGATTCATCTAATGGTAAATCCGGTATTATAATAGATTTTACACTATCATTTTCATTTAAATTAGATAATAGTGTTAATGAATTATCTGGTAGAAATACTTTTGTGGAACCATCACCTGATATTTTTGGTGCCTTTTCATTATTATTATATTTGTAGAAATATTTTGGCCTTTCCCAAATCGGTATTTTATTTTCATCATCTAAGTCACAAACATTATCTAAATCTAATGTATTAGAAAATTGTACAGACCATAAATTTAAAACATCTAAATTAGGACCATATATAAAATCTACACTTCTATAATGTGTTAATTTATCATCTAACAAATCAGTAGGGTTTAAAATATATTCTTGAATATATTCATCATCTGCTAATTCCGATTTTAATGTATCTAGTTCTACAATCGTATTTATTTTATATAGTTTTGGATGTATATGATTATCGGCCGGTGTAATTCTTTTTTTAACACAATAATTTGGATGAATACCATTATCCCTTATTACATTCCCCAATGAATCAAATCCTAATTCCGAATCATTTATATAAGTTTTAGGAATGGATGATGGATTTGTATCATACATTAATTTAAGAAATTCCCAATTATCTCTCGCATAAGTATCATCTATCAATGCCGTAACATCATATGCAATTCTTATTATCAATTTATTATCAGAATCTTCAATTTGTGGAATTGTAATACTATTTTCTTCTACACCAATACTATTATATGTCAACCCTTTAGAATCACAATAATATTGAAGTAACATATCTAAACCTGATAGAGAACCCGTAACATTAGGGTTAGTAATTGTTTTTTCTGACTCCGGTGTTAGTTCTATTTCCGGAGCATATCCAACCATTAAAGTTGTTTTGTAAATGTAATTTATTTCATTTATTTGTGTACCACTAATTATTTGGTCTAAAATATTAACATCAAAGTAATATTGACAATTTACCGCCGTATGTATATTAGTATTTGTTTCAATGGCTTTGAATGCACCATCTGTATCTCTTACAAAGTCTGTTCCTATTATTACTCCTCTCATTTTTGTTTATTTGTTTACTATAAGTATAATAATTTTTATATTATTGTTTTACTTATTTTTTTTTCAAATTCTAAAAATGCTACAAAAGTGTATCTATTACCTTCCATTACGTTACGGACTCTGTGTCGACATTTTTTATCAATTATGATTAAACGATTTTCTTTCGGTGTTATAATATTAATATCACCATTAAAATCTTTATATTCTAAATTACCACCAATAAATCCCTCATTTAAAAATAGTACCACAGAAACGGGTGAATGGTCTTTATGAAAATTATCATTTTTGTTTGTATCCACATATATATGGTTTATCCAACAATTAGAAATTTTGAATTTAAGCGATTCATATTCTAATTTTAAACACTCACATATCCTTTTTTCTATATTATCCGAAGGTGTTATGAATTTACGATTGTAATAATTTCCTATATTTGAATTACCATTGGGCGTAAATGGTTTATTATCCGCATAGAAATTGGGGTTGTTAATAATTTCTTTAAAAAAAGAAAACTCAGATTCAGACAAAAAATTATCAATTACTTTTATCATATATATTTTTATTTTTTACAACCATATGGATTGAGGGGGGTTGGGGGGAAAAGTCGTTT
>VHCC01000083.1 GCA_016882185.1 Candidatus Pelagibacterales bacterium
ACACATCTCCTAAATGCTATTGGAAATAAATTATTAAAAAAATTAGATAAAGTTATTTATGTATCAGCTGAAAGATTCATGTATCAATTTGTGAGATCTATAAAAAATAATGATGTTGTCAAATTCAAGGATATTTTTAGAAGTGCAAAAGTTTTAATTATAGATGATATACAATTTGTTAGTGGAAAAGATGTAACCCAAGAAGAATTCTTTCATACCTTTAATGCGTTAATAGAATCGGGATCACAAATTGTAATTTCTTGCGATCGACCACCCAATGAACTCGATAGAATACAAGATAGAATTAAATCGAGACTATCAGGTGGTCTAGTTGTTGATATTCAAAGTCCAGATTTTGAACAAAGAGTTAAAATTTTAAAACAAAGATGTTTGAAAGAATTTCATGCCTCGGAAAGAAATATTGC
The DNA here is from genome assembly GCA_016882185.1 of Candidatus Pelagibacterales bacterium. Classification (GTDB taxonomy): domain Bacteria; phylum Pseudomonadota; class Alphaproteobacteria; order Pelagibacterales; family Pelagibacteraceae; genus Fontibacterium. The sequence goes on from VHCC01000083.1 coordinate 426, forward strand.
TATTGATGATGAAGTTATTCATTTTATAGCCAATGAATCAAAACTTAGTATTAGAGAAATGATAGGCGCATTTAATAGAATAGCTGCTTATCTAAATATAAATAATAGAAAAATTTCTGTAGCAGAAGCTAAGGGTATTTTAAGAGATTCTTTAAATAAGATTGAGACCAATATCACCATAGAAGATATACAAAAAACTGTTGTTTCTTATTATAATATTTCGATGCATGATTTTATGTCATCAAGAAGATCAAGATCTGTTGCAAGACCTAGACAAATAGCAATGTATTTATCTAAGAAAATGACTACCAAATCTTTACCTGATATTGGCAGAAGATTTTCTGGCAGAGATCACACAACTGTTATTCATGCAATCAAAAAAGTAGAGGAATTGATGATCCAAGATAAAAATTTTGAGAATGAAGTTAAAGATCTTAATCAAAAATTAACAAAAACTGTTTAATGGAACTTAAGTTAAATAGAGATCTTTTTTTAAAAAGTCTTTCACATATCCAAGGAATAGTTGAAAAAAAAAATACCATTCCGATTTTGTCTAATGTTTTAATAGACGCCTCTAATGGAAAAATCACAATATCTGCAACAGATTTAGATATAATCATAATTGAAGTTATTAAAGGAGAAATTATTAAAGAGGGGTCAACCACAACAACTGCTCAAGTTATTTATGATTTAGTAAGAAAATTACCATCAGGTTCAGAAATATTAATTTCCCAAAAAACTGAAGGTCAACTTTCGTTAATTTCAGCAAAATCTAATTTTAATTTAAAATGTTTATCACCAAAAGATTTTCCAATTACCCAAGATGATGTTGAAGGGGAAGCTCTTGCAATTAGTTCATCTGTTTTTTTAAAGTTACTCAATAAAACTAAGTTTGCAATTTCAAATGACGAAACCAGGCATTATTTAAATGGGATTTATTTACATAAAACTAATGAGAATAATCAGTTATACCTTTCAGCGGTTGCAACCGATGGACATCGACTATCAAAAAGTAGAATAGTATTAGCTAACGATATAGCTTTTGAAGCCGTTATTCTGCCTAAAAAGACTTTGTTTGAACTAGTGACTATTTTGCAGGAAGAAAATTCAGAACTTAAAATTACAGCTAGTAAAACTAAAATTAGATTTACTATAGACGATGTGACTTTAATTTCAAAAGTTATTGATGGAAGATTTCCTGATTATTCAAAAGTAATCCCCACTGACAATAGTAACAAGATAACAGTTAATTTATCGTCATTTATTTCAACAATTGATAGGATTAACTCACTCTCATCTGATCGTAAGGGAACATTAAAGCTTGTTGTAAATAAAGATATTTTAAAATTATTAGTCAACGATCCAAGCGCCGGAGATGGAGTTGAAGAAATTATTCTAAGTTATAGTGGTCCAGATTTAGAAATAGGTTTTAATTCTAAATATTTAATTGATGTGGGAGGTGTTATTGAGGATAAAAATGTGATGATTTACGCTAAAGATCCATCATCGCCAGTATTAATCCACGATCCTGGAGATATAAATAGTCTACATGTTATTATGCCAATGAGAGTGGCATGATTAGATGTTTTTAATAAAAGATATAAAGCTTCAAAATTTTAGATCTCATTCTTTTACTCAACTTAATACCAATCATCTTGTTATTTGTATTATTGGACCAAATGGGAGTGGCAAAACTAATATTTTAGAGGCCATATCTTTGATTGCGGATAAAAAAGGAATTAGAGGAGCATTGATTGAAGATTGTATAAAAAAAGATTCAAAAGATAAAACAATTATTTCTACAACAGTTATCTATGAAAAAAGAGAGCATCAGTTAAATGTTGTTTTTGAGAGCAAGGAGCAAAAAATAAAAAAATATTTAGATATTGATGGTAACAAATCTTCCTTAAGTGAGATTTTTAAAGATATCAATTTTGTTTGGTTAACACCTCAAATGGATAAGATCATGTATGAAGGAGACAGTATTAAAAGAAAATTTTTAGATAAAATTATTTCTAATTATAATTTTGATTATAAAAAAAACCTGAATGATTTTAAAAAGTTATCAGATGAAAGAATTCAATTATTAAAAGAAAATCAAGATTTAAAATGGATAAGTATTTTAGAAAAGAAAATGATAGATGAGTTATGGAAAATTTTTATTTATAGAAGATTTTTTATTAAAGATATTAATAATATTATTTCAAATAAATTGAATAATTTTTTAAAAATAAAATTAAATATTAAAAATATATTTGATTTAAATGAAAATATTAGCAAAGATGATTTTTATTTATTTTTTGAAAAAAAATACATCGAAAAACGTGAGATCGATCAAATAACAAAAAGAAATAGTGTTGGTTCACAATTTGATATTTTTGAATTTTTTAATGAAGAAACTAAACTAAATTCGGACCTTTGTTCAACTGGAGAACAAAAAAAAATATTAATATCAATTATCTTATCATTTATATGGCTAATTAAGTCTAAAAACATGAAATCCATATTGTTATTTGACGAAATAGCATCTCACATAGACGGCACAAATCTTGAACTTTTTTTTGATGAAATTTCAAAAATCGGCGTGCAAACTTGGTACACTGGAAATGATTTTCAATTGTTTCAAGCTATTGAAAATAAAGCATTTTTTGTAAAATTATAGCAATTACCTTATCCTAATTGTAGGAAAAAAATGTTATAAAAAGCTTCGTTAATAATTTCATAAATGGCTGAAAATTTACAAAAAAATATTCAAAATAATTTATACGAAGCAGACTCAATTAAAGTTTTAAAAGGTTTAGACGCGGTCAGAAAACGACCGGGAATGTACATTGGTGATACCGATGATGGCACTGGTCTACATCATATGGTTTTTGAAGTAATTGATAACTCAATTGATGAGGCCTTAGCTGGACACTGTAATGAAATTTATGTCTCATTAAATAAAGATCAAAGCGTCACAGTTGAAGACAATGGGAGAGGCATTCCTGTTGATATGCACAAAGAGGAAGGAATATCAGCTGCTGAGGTAATCATGACACAACTCCATTCTGGTGGAAAATTTGATCATGATTCATATAAGATTTCAGGAGGATTACATGGAGTTGGGGTTTCAGTCGTAAATGCATTGTCCGAAAACTTAAAATTAAATATTTTTAGAAAAAATAAAGAATATTTTGCAGAATTCAAAGATGGAGTTACTACAAAATCTTTAAAACAAATAGGA
>VHCC01000084.1 GCA_016882185.1 Candidatus Pelagibacterales bacterium
TATCAAAAAAAAATAACAATTTATGCTGTGTAGGAGATGATGATCAATCTATCTATAGTTGGCGTGGTGCTGAAGTTAAAAATATTTTAAATTTTGATAAACTAAACGCAAATACAAAAGTTATTAAATTAGAACAAAATTACAGATCAACGCAAAATATTTTAGATACTGCCTCTTCTTTAATTTCTAATAATGAAGATAGACTTGGTAAAAAACTATGGTCTGAAAATTCTAAAGGAGATTTGATAGAAGTAAATTGCTACAACAATGGATATGATGAAGCGATTGCCGTAGCAGATGAAATCGAAAAAAATTTATCAAAAGAATATTCTCTTAATCAAGTATCCATACTGGTTCGAGCTGCTTTTCAAACAAGGGAGTTTGAAGACAGATTTATAAAAATTAATTTACCTTACAGAGTTATTGGAGGATTAAAATTTTATGATCGTGCTGAAATAAAAGATGCTATTTGTTATATTAGAATTATTTACCAAGAAAATGATGATCTTGCTTTTGAAAGAATTATCAATACTCCAAAACGTGCAATTGGAGATGCTACTCTAAAAGAAATTCATAAAATTGCTAAGGAGAAAAATATTAATTTAGAACAAGCGTCACTCATATATTGCGAACAAGAAAATTTAACTGGAAAAACTATTCTAAGTTTGAAAAAAATTATTACCGACATTCAGTTATGGAGAAAATTATCAAAAGAAATAGCCCATTATGAACTAACGGAAAGAGTCTTGGATGAATCTGGCTATTCCCAAATGCTTATGAATGAGAAAACGCCAGAGGCTGACAGTAAATTAGAGAACTTAAAGGAATTAATATTATCAATGAAAAATTATAGTAGCCTTCAAGATTTTCTTGAAAATATCTCATTACAAACCTCAATAGATGAGGATTGGAAAGGTGAAAAAATAAATTTAATGACTATGCATGCCGCTAAAGGACTTGAATTTGATGTAGTTTTTTTGCCAGGCTGGGAAGAAGGATTGTTTCCTCATCAAAAATCAATTGATGAAAAAGGACACCAAGCAATAGAGGAGGAAAGAAGACTTGCTTACGTTGCAATAACTAGAGCAAAGAAGAAATTATTTATCTCTTTTGTAAACAATAGAAGAATTTATGGAGGCAAGAGAGATAGAGACATAGACTGGATGCCAACACTTCCTTCTCGTTTTATTGAGGAACTACCTGAAGATAATATCAACATGAAAAATCATTTTTCAGAGTATCAAAAAAGTGATTTTGATTTTAATCAAGAGATTGACTACGACAAACCATCGAGAAGTCCTGGCTGGGAAAGACTAAAACAAGCAAAAAAAAATATAAATAATTTTAATAAAATTAGCTACAGTAATAATAATACAATCTTTAAAGTTGGCGAAAGTGTAACTCATGATGATTTTGGCAATGGAAAAGTGATTCATATAGAAGATAATAAACTTATTATTATTTTTAAAAAATATGGGGAAAAAAAAATAATTGATAAATTTATAAAAAAAAGTAATGGATAAAATTAATCTATTAAGAAATATTTTAAATAAACAAAACTGTGATGCTTATATAATTCCAAAGAATGATGAATATTTTGGAGAGTACGTACCTAAAAATAAAGATAGATTAAAATTTATATCTGGATTTACTGGCTCAACAGGACTTGCCTTAATTTTAAAAAATAAATCTTATTTATTTGTTGATGGTCGTTACACACTGCAAGCAAAAAAAGAAATTTGTAAAGATTTTAAAATTTGCGAAATTCCAAAAATTAAACCTTATTACATTCTAAAAAACCTGAATAAAGAAATTACTTTAGGGTTTGATCCAAAACTTTTTACTTCAAATACGTTAAAAAATATTATTTCAAATAGTTTAATTAAAATAAAACCTATAAATAATAACTTAATTGATGCAATTTGGAAAAATAAGACAAAAGTTAACAATAAGAAATTTTATATTTTAGAAGAAAAATATCATGGAGAAAGCTTTTTAAATAAAATTAGTAAAGTGAGTAAATTTCTGAAGTTAAAAGACATTCATTATTTACTCACAACGGCTGTCGAAAATATTTCATGGTTATTAAATATTAGGGGATCTGATGGATCATCTAGTCCACTTACAAATGGAAAAATCTTATTTAATAAAAATGGTAAAATAATATTTTTTACTAATATTAAAAAAATTACACCTAAAATTAAAAAAGCTTTTGGAAATAAAGTAATTTTTATTAAAGAAGAATTATTTGTTTACTACTTAAGAAAGATTAAAAATTCAAAAATTTTAATAGATAAAAAAACATGTAGTTTTTATTATGAAAAAAATATCCATTCTTCGAACAAACTTATTGATATCGAAGACCCTATATATTTATTAAAAGCTATTAAAAATAAAACAGAGATCAGTAATGCAAAAATTGCTCATTTATTTGATGGAATCGCTTTAACTAAATTTATTTTTTGGCTAAAAAATAATTATAAAAAAACGAAGATAACAGAAGTATCGGCACAGAATAAATTAGAAAAATATAAAAAACAGAACAAAAATTATTTATATCCAAGTTTTAATACCATTTCAGGATTTGGTGGAAATGGAGCAATAGTTCATTACAGATCTAATAATAAAACCAATAAAGAAATAAAGGGTAATAATTTATATCTTCTGGATTCTGGAAGTCAGTATTTTTATGGGACCACTGACGTGACTCGAACAATAGCTATTGGCAACTTATCAAGCTTTCAAAAAAAAATTTATTCGTACGTTCTTAAAAGTCATATTGCGGTTGCCTCATATAAATTAAAAAAATCAACACTAGGAAAGCATATAGACAAAATTGCAAGAGTTCCCTTATTAAAACTTGGCTACAACTATTCACATGGGACAGGTCATGGAGTTGGTTATTTTTTAAATGTGCATGAAGGGCCGCAAGGATTATCCCCTTTTAATAATCATAAAATACTACCAGGCATGATCCTGTCAAACGAACCTGGATTTTATAAAGAAAATAATTTTGGAATAAGAATTGAAAATTTAATTTATTGTAAAAAAATTAATAATAACCATTCAAAATTTATAAATCTAACAATGGTTCCAATTGATAAAGATTGTATTAACAATAAGCTTTTTAATAAAAATGAAATAAATTGGATTAATAACTATCATCAAAAAATCTTTTATACTCTGAAACCTTTTATGAATAATACTGAACTTACATTACTAACTAAAGCTTGTTCAGCTATTTCTTGATAACTTTAACCACTCTTTTTCTTCAATAATTTTAACGCCTAATTCTTTTGCTTTATCAACTTTGTTTTTTGTTGGTTTTGTTAAACCAATAACTAAATAATCTAATTTTTTATTAACAGAACTTAATATTTTTGCTCCCAAAGTCTCAGCTAATGACTTAGCCTCGGACCTGCTCATGGTAGAAAATCCTCCTGTAAACATAATATTTTTTCCAGAAAAAAAACTATCAATTTTCTTTTCTACAAAATCTTGAATATTTAAAATTTTACTCAATTCATAAACTACTTTGTTAT
>VHCC01000085.1 GCA_016882185.1 Candidatus Pelagibacterales bacterium
TGTTCTTATAAATCCTCAAGAATTTGGCTACAAACTTTGCCAACAAAAAACAAATATGTAATTCAAGGTCCCGGCGAAAATGCAGGAGTTGTTGATTTTGGTGATGGTGATGTTGTAATTTTTAAAATTGAAAGTCATAACCACCCTTCTTATATTGAGCCTTATCAAGGCGCAGCAACTGGAGTTGGTGGAATATTAAGAGATGTTTTTACAATGGGTGCAAGACCTGTTGCTAATTTAAATTCTATAAGATTTGGCTCACCTAATCATGAAAAAACAAAATATTTATTAAACGGAGTAGTTTCTGGAATTGGCGGATATGGAAATTGTATTGGTGTTCCAACTGTTGGTGGTGAGACTGAATTTGATGAATGTTACAATGGTAATATATTAGTTAATGCTATGAATATTGGCATTGCTAAAAAAAATAAAGTTTTTTATTCAATTGCAAGCGGTATTGGTAATCCTGTTGTTTATGTAGGATCAAAAACAGGTAGAGATGGAATCCATGGTGCAACAATGGCATCTGCAGAATTTGATGAAGACTCAGAGTCAAAAAAACCAACTGTACAAGTTGGAGACCCATTTACTGAAAAATTGCTTTTAGAAGCTTGTTTAGAGTTAATGCAAAAAAAATCTATAGTTTCCATACAAGATATGGGTGCGGCAGGCCTTACTTCTTCTTCTATAGAAATGGCATCAAAGGGTGACCTTGGAATTAAAATTAATTTAAATTTAATCCCTTGTAGAGAAAATAATATGACGCCCTATGAAATTATGCTTTCTGAAAGTCAGGAAAGAATGTTAATGGTTTTAAAAAAAGGAAAAGAAAAAGAAGCTCAAAAAATATTTGAAAAATGGGGATTAGATTTTGCAATTATTGGACAATTAACAAATTCAAAAAAACTTGAACTTGAATTTAATAAAAAAAATGTATGTAGTATTCCAATACATTCATTAGGAGACAATGCGCCTAAATATAAAAGAGAATACATAACTTACAATTATCCAAAAATAATTAATCATGACTCAGATATTGAGAAATTAGATATTAAAGATTCATTAATTAAAATTTTATCCCATCACAATTACTCAAAAAAATCATGGGTATGGGAACAGTACGATCATATGGTAATGACAGATACAATCCAAAAACCAGGCGGTGACTCTGCTGTTGTTAGATATCATGGAAAAAATAAGGGTATAGCTGCTACAGTTGATTGTGTTCCAAGATATTGTAAAGCCCATCCAAAATCTGGAGCTATGCAGGCTGTATGTGAAACTTGGAGAAATTTAATTTCGGTTGGCGCTCAACCAATTGCTATTACTAATTGTTTAAATTTTGGAAATCCTGAAAAAAAAGAAATTATGGGTCAGTTTGTAGATAGTATCAATGGAATGAAAGAGGCTTGTGAAGCTTTAAATTATCCAGTGATATCTGGGAATGTGTCTTTATATAATGAAACAAATGGTATTGCTATTTACCCAACTCCAACAATTGGCGGAGTTGGTCTTTTAAAAAATATAAATAATATGATGACTTTTAATTTTAAAAACACTGACAATATTATTGCAGTTATAGGAGAAACGTCAGGTCACTTAAGCCAAAGCGCATTAATTTATGATGTTATTGGAGATAAAAAAGGGCCTCCTCCTCAAATTAATTTAAAAGAAGAGAAGAAAAATGGTTTTTTTGTTAGTGACTTAATCAAAACCAAATTAGTAACTGCAGTTCATGATATTTCTCACGGTGGAATTATCGTTACATTAGCTGAAATGTGTATGGCCTCTAATATTGGTGCAAAGATTAAAGTTTCAGGATCTAATAATGAAAAGATTAAATATTTATTTTCAGAAGATCAGGCTAGGTATTTAATAGAGATTAATAAAAAAAACTTTGAAAAAGTAAAAAAAATTGCAAAAAATAAAAATATTAAAATAGATATTATTGGCAAAACCCAAAGTGAAATATTTGAAATAGAAAATAATTTCAAAATTAGTGTTAAAGAATTAAAGACAAAAAATGAAAGTTGGTTTAAAAATTATAACAAAAATTAATTATGGCTATTAAACAAGAAGAAATTCATAAATTATTAAAAGAAGGTTTTCCAGATGCTGATATTGAAATCAATGATCTAGCTGGTGATGATAATCATTATGCTGCTAAAATTAGATCTTCACAATTTAAAGGAAAGACTAGAGTTCAGCAGCATCAAATGGTATATGCATCTTTAAAAGGTAAAATGGGTAATGAATTACATGCATTGGCTTTAACAACAGAAGAAAAATAATATGACAAACATAAATGAAAAAATAAAAGATATTATAAATAATAATAATGTAGTTTTATTCATGAAAGGCACACCCGAGATGCCACAATGTGGATTTTCAATGACCGTTAGTAATATTTTAAAAAAACTTAATGTAAAATTTAGCGGTATTGACGTTTTAGCTGACCCTGAAATAAGACAAGGAATTAAAGATTTTAGTAATTGGCCGACTGTTCCTCAACTATACATTAAGGGAGAATTTATTGGTGGCTGTGATATTGCAAAAGAGATGTACGAAAAAGGTGAATTACAAAAAATTCTAAAATAAGTATTATCTAGAATAGTATTCCACGACTAGTTTAGGTTCCATTTGTACAGGATAAGGGATCTGATCATATTTTGGAACTTTATTAAATTTTGCAGTCATTTTTTTGTGATCAGCAATAATATATTCTGGAACTTCTCTTTCTTTACTTTGCGTTGCTCCTATAATTGGAATCGATTGTTTGAATGAGTCTTTAATTTCTATTTCATCATTCTCAGAAACTAAGTAACTTGAAATATTAACCTTTTTTCCATTCACTCTTACTTTTCCATGATTAATCATTTGTCTTGCTGCAAAAACAGTGATTGCAAATTTCGCTCTATAAATAACAGCATCTAGTCTTCTTTCTAATAGACCAACTAAATTTTCTCCTGTGTCACCTTTTTTCTTATAAGCTTTTCTAAAAAGATTTCTAAACTGTCGTTCACTCATATTGCCATAATAACTTTTTAATTTTTGCTTAGCTTGTAATTGAATATTGTAATCCGAAGGTTTACCTTTACTCCTTTGTCCATGTTGTCCTGGACGATAGGCTCTAGTATTAAAGGGACTTTTTGGTCTGCCCCAAAGATTTACCCCAAGGCGTCTGTCCACTTTATGAGTAGAATTTATTCTTTTTGTCATATTTTAAAGTGCCCTCTTATAATAACCCCCATTCTTTTAGTCAATGTTACTCTCATCCCTTATATTTAATTAAAGAACTGATAACTCCTGATAAAGTTCTAATTTCCTGTGTAGAAAGAGAGCTTCGATGAAAAATATTTTTAACACTTCTAATCATTTGTTGTTTTTTTTCAGCTGGCTTCAAAAAACCTACCTTATCTAAATGGGATATCATAAAATCTAAAAAAGCATTAACTTCATT
>VHCC01000086.1 GCA_016882185.1 Candidatus Pelagibacterales bacterium
TTTCATGGATATTTTTTACAGTTACTCCACTCAATTCTAGTTGAAGACCAGGTTCGAGTGTAATATTTTTTTTATCTTTAGTTAAGCCTAAAATATTTTTACCTTCTCTAATTTCTTTCCAGCCAAACTTTTTTAAGTATAAAAAAATTTTTAATATACTTTTATTTCCTCTATAAGAAATTGGCTTTTTATTTTCTTTATTAAACAAAAACTTTTCATGTTCAGTACCAATCTTTAAGTTATTTTTTTTACAACCATTTAAAAAATATTGAATTATTATATCTTTAGAATTAATAACGTTTTTAAGACTCATTAATTAGACATCCATTTCTTATATTTTTTTTTATTTTTTAAAATATAGATTGGTAATTCTGATTTTTTAGCTTTCATAAGTCTTATTTTATTTCCAAAACGATTTAGACTTAACTTTTGATCTTTCTCTAAATCATATAGAGCTAATTTTTTTTTAATTAAATTACTTATTCTTTTTAAATTTATCTTACTTAACTCAAATTCATACCAATGAAGATAATTTCTATATTTTTTTAGAATATCTCTTGGTGTTTTTATGTTGGTAAAATGCCAACCACCATCGTTTATAAGTTTAATATTAAAATATTTTTTTTTGGAAAAAAAAATATCCAATCTCCAAAAAGGATATTTTTTTGACTTAAGATTTCTTAACCATTGAGGAGATAATAAAAATTTTTTTTTACATGCTCTCGATCCATACCAATTAATATTCGGGTATTTTAAATTTAATTTGTAATAAAAAACTTTTTGTTTAAAGAAAAAAATATCTTTATTAATTTTGTTAAAATCTATCTTTGAAAGATCGGGTATTTCATCTAGATCACTTAATAAAATTATATCTTCATCATTAGCTTTTTTAATTCCTTTTTTTATTTCATCTCTGTTAAAATTTTCCCATTTATAAGCATTTATAATATTCTTGGAATTTATTTCAGATTGAGTGTCTGATAAAGAAATTGGTTTAAGATTTTTTGGCTTATCTACTGACTTAATATAAATAATTTTTTTTGAAAATTTTTTAAACTTATTAAATGAAAAATTAAAATATTTTTTTTCACCTTTATGATTATATAACGACTCTACAATTACAAAATAATCTACAAATTTATCAAGTATATTTAATCTTAAATCTAACAAAATATTTTCATCAAAGTATAAAAAGCAATCATAAATTTTCATATACAACTCAAAAATATAAAATAAAATAATAGTTATTTACAAATTCTATTTTTTACCATGAAAATTTACGATTGTACTATGTTTAACGATAGTAAACTTATATTTAAATTAAGGTTAAAAGTTTTAAATAATTTTGTAGATAAATTTATAGTTTGTGAGGCTAACTACTTTCATAGTGGAAAAGATAAAAAACTAAAATTTAATATTAAAGATTATTATAAATTCAAAGATAAAATCATATATATTCCAATAACTAAAAAACCTACACTTGATAATAAAAAAGTTATCTCTGATAGAGAAAAAAGCAGCCAGATTATTAAGTATCAAAGAAATTGTTTACTTGAGGGACTTTCAGATGCATCAAGTGAAGATATGATATTTTATAGTGATATTGACGAAATACCAAATCTAGAAAATTTTAATTTTAAGTCAAAAAAAAAGATATTTATTTTTGAACAAAAGCTTTTTTATTATAAGTTTAACTTATTAAAAAAAGGTTTAAATTGGTACGGTACAAGATGCTGTAAAAAAAAAAACCTTAAAGACTTTTCTTGGTTAAGAAATATAAAACCAAAAAAATATTCAAGTATGCGCTTTGATGTTTATTTTTCTGAAAAAAAATATATTAATTTAAAAATTATAAAAAATGGAGGTTGGCACTTTTCCCAGCTCTCTAAACCAAAAGAAATTTTTCAAAAATTAAATAACGACGAACATCACGATGAATTTAAATTAAGCAAAATCAAATTAAGTAAAATTAAAGAAATAGTTCAAAAAGGCTATATTTTGCATAATCATAGCTTAGATAAAAAAAACTCTTTAGAAAGATGGAGTAACTATGAAAAATTGTACAAAACATCTCTCAAGATCTTACCTAAAGAATTATCTAATAACTATTATCTTTATAAAAACTGGCTTAGCTAAAATATTATAAATAATGAAAAAAAAAATTGTTATTACTGGTGGTCTTGGATATGTCGGAATGGAATTGTGCAAACTATATTCTGGGCTAAGTTGGAAACATAAAATAATCGTTCTAGATAATAAATTTTTTTCTACAAGAGTATCAGAACTAAACAATTGGAACATCCAATACTTTCAAGGAGAAATTATTGATGAAAATTTTATAAAAAAACATGTGAGTGATGCTGACTGCGTACATCATTTAGCTGGTATAACTGACGTTGCATATGTCCATAAAGAAGTTGATAAAAATAGAGACTTAAATATTGAAAAAATAGCAATAGAGGGAACAAATAATATAATTAAAAATATAAATAAAAATTGCAAACTTGTTTTTCCATCAACACATGTTGTTTTTGAAGGGTTAAAAGAAGTAAAAAAAAATATACCTGAAAACCACCCAGTATCTCCAATGCTCGCTTATGCTAAATCAAAAGCAAAAAATGAAGACGATATAAAAAAAAATGTTAACAATTTTGTAATTCTAAGGCTTGCTTCAGTATATGGATTTTCAGGCGACAATACAAGAATAAGTATTCTTCCAAATCTGTTTTCAAAAATAACTTCTCAGAATGGTATGATCAAACTTTTTGCATCAGGAAAACAATTAAAAAGTATTGTTGCTTTAGAAGATGTTGTTCGTTGTTTTAAATTTATGGAGGAAAATAATATTCAAAACGAAATATTTCACTTATCAAATGAAGAAATGACTGTTAAGGAACTTGCTAACATATGTCTTAAAATTAATTCAAAATTAAAAGTTATAGAAACCGAAGATGATATACCAAACCCAGGCTACTCTATTTCTAATCAAAAACTACTAAAAACGGGTTTCAATTTTTTATACTCGATTGAAAATTCCATAAAAAACATGTTTGAAAAATGGACATATAAGCCCAAAAGTAATGAGGTTGAATATATTGAAAAAGGAAAAAAAGAATTTATCGATAAAAGAGGAAAAATTAGTAATTATGAATTATCAGAGCCAATTAATCTAATTGGCTATATTGAATCAAAAAAAGGATCAATTCGAGCAAATCATTTTCACCCAGTTCAAGAGCAGAAGTGCCTTCTCATTAATGGTCAGTACATAAGCGTTTGTCAAGATCTGCTTGAAAAAAATGCACCAAAAATCACTAAACTCATAAACCCTGGAGATTTAGTTGTAACACGCCCAAATGTTGCTCATACAATGGTTTTTACCAAAGACTCAATTTTATTAAATCTTGTTCGTGGAG
>VHCC01000087.1 GCA_016882185.1 Candidatus Pelagibacterales bacterium
CGTTTACTAAGGCTGATGAAGCAGTAGCTGCATATGATGCAGGTAGATGTGACTCTTATACGACTGACAAGTCTGGTCTAGCAGCAAATAGAACTAAGACAAAAAACCCAGCAGATCACGTGATATTACCAGAAACAATTTCAAAGGAGCCATTAGGACCTGTTGTTAGAGGTAATGACGAGAACTGGGCAAACATCGTGAGATGGTCATTAAATGTAATGATAGAGGCCGAGGAATTTGGTGTTACAGCAGGTAATGCCGACTCATTAAAGTCAACTGACAACCCAGTGATTAAAAGACTTCTAGGTGTTGAAGGTGAGACTGGAAAAAATCTTAGTTTATCAAATGAGTGGAGTATAAATATAATTAAACAGGTAGGAAACTACGGTGAAAGTTATGAAAGAAACGTAGGTCCAAAAACCCCTGTTGGATTACCAAGAGGACTAAACCAACTTTGGTCTAAAGGTGGAATATTATACTCACCTCCTGTAAGATAATTTTCTACTCTTTTTTTAAGGGCCGCTATTAAGCGGCCTTTAAATTTTAAAATAATGCTTGGTATAAAAAATCAAATCTTAAAAAATTTACAACCAAGATATTTAATCCCACAAGTTTTACTGATCATCATTTTTGTTGGTTTAATTTATTATTTTACTAATAACGCTGGAATAAATATGAAAGCCAGAAATATTTCCTCTGGCTTTGATTTTTTAAATACAAATTCAGGATTTGATGTCCAGTTTAGTTTAATTCCTTATTCTGGTTCTTCTAGCTATGGAACTGCATATATTGTTGGTTTACTAAATACTCTCTTAGTTGCATTTGTCGGAATAATATTTGCAACAATAATTGGCTTTATTATTGGAATATCTAGACTTTCAAGTAATTGGTTGCTCAATAAGTTTGCAGCAGTCTATGTTGAGTTATTTCGAAATTTACCGCTGATTTTACAAATCTTTTTTTGGTATTTTGCAGTCTTAAGGTCTTTGCCTGAGACAAAAGATAGTATTACTTTTTTTAATGCGGTTTTTATTAATCTTCAAGGCATTTATATACCAAAATTTATATTTCAAAATTTTCACTTTTTTGCTTATGGATTTGTAATCGCTTTAATTACAATTTTTCTATTATTATATTTTTCAAAAAAATTATTTTATGAGAAAGGCATTCCTCTTCCTGTATTTAAATATTCTGTTTTTATTATAATAGTACTTCCTGTAATTTTTTCTTTTATAGGCGGTACAACCTACCTTGTAGAATATCCTACTCTTAAAAAAAATTATGGAATTTCAAATTTTGTTGGAGGTATAAAGCTTGTTCCAGAATTTATAGCTTTAGCATTATCATTGTCAATTTATACTGCCGCTTTTATTGCAGAAAACGTTAGGGCAGGAATTTTAGCAATAAGCAAAGGACAAAAGGAGGCAGCAAAATCATTAGGTTTTAATAACTCCCAAAGTTTAAAATTAATTATAATTCCACAGGCGTTAAGGGTAATTATTCCACCCACAACAAATCAATATTTAAATTTAACCAAAAACTCTTCTTTGGCAGCTGCAATTGGTTATCCAGATTTAACTGGTGTCTTCGCTGGCACATCACTGTCTCAAACTGGTAAAGCAATAGAAATAATTTTTATTGTAATGATGACTTATTTAACAATCAGCCTTTTGATTTCGTTAATATTAAATTGGTACAACAAAAAAATTGCATTAGTTGAAAAGTAAAATGAGAGAAAGTAAAATTTATAATTGGCTAAAAGAAAACCTATTTTCCACTTGGTATAATTTTTTAATAACATTACTCATTTTAGTTATTATTTTTTATTCAATACCTAATTTAATTGAATGGGCCTTTATTGATTCTACATTTAAAGGTTCTACAAAACAGGATTGTAAGGGTACAGGAGCGTGCTGGGTATTTATAAAGGTTTGGTTTGAAAAATTTATTTATGGTTTTTATCCATCTGATCAAATCTGGAGAGTTAATCTAGTTTTTATCTCACTTTTATTAGTTGTTTCAGCAGCTTTTTTTGTAAAACAAAAATTCAAATTATATATTATTTTATTTTTAATATTTATATTTCCAATAATTTCATTATTTATTCTACGTGGTGGTGTTGGGCTACTTTATGTTGAGACGAGAGTTTGGGGTGGACTATCACTTACTTTTATTTTAACTTTTTTTGGTATTGTAATATCTTTTCCACTTGGTGTTCTACTAGCATTAGGTAGACGGTCCGAATTGCCAATATTTAGATATTTTTCAGTAATGTTTATAGAGTTCTGGAGGGGTGTTCCCTTGATCACAGTCTTGTTTGCGGCTGCGGTTACCTTTCCTTTATTTTTGCCTGCTAATGCCTCTGTCGATAAATTACTTAGAATTGCTATAGGTCTTGCAATATTTGAGTCTGCTTACATTGCCGAAGTTGTTAGAGGTGGTTTACAATCCCTTCCTAAAGGTCAATATGAAGCGGCAAAATCTTTAGGAATGGGATACTGGAAAATGAATTTTCTTATAATTCTTCCACAGGCTATTAAAACTGTTTTACCAGGTATAACCAATACATTTATAGCCCTTTTTAAAGATACACCATTAATACTTTTAGTGGGTCTTGCAGAACTTTTAGGAATGGTGAATTTGGCAAAATCAAATTCATACTGGTTAGGTATGGCCGTTGAGGGTTATGTTTTTACAGCTATAGTTTTTTGGTTCTTTTGTTATTTATTAAGTTTATATACGCAAAATTTAGAAAAAAAATTTAGTACAGAAAAAAAATCATGAATGAACCTATAATTAGACTTACTACCGTAAATAAGTGGTTCGGAAAATTTCAAGTTTTAAAAAATATTAATATGCAAGTTAATAAAGGTGAAAAAGTAATCATTTGTGGTCCCTCTGGCTCAGGCAAATCTACATTAATACGTTGTATTAATAGATTAGAGGAACACCAAGAAGGTACTATTATAGTTGATGGAATTGAACTTAATCAAAATATTACTAACATCGATAAGATTAGAGGTGAAGTTGGTATGGTATTTCAGCAGTTTAACTTATTTCCGCATTTAACTGTGCTTGATAATTGTGCACTTGCACCTTCATGGGTAAGAAAATTACCAAAGAAAAAAAGTGAGGAGGTTGCAATGGAATATTTGTCTAAAGTCAAAATTGCAGATCAAGCTAAAAAATTTCCTGGGCAACTTTCAGGGGGCCAACAACAAAGAGCTGCAATTGCAAGAGCATTATGCATGGAACCAAAGATTATGCTATTTGATGAACCAACATCCGCTTTAGATCCAGAAATGATCAAAGAAGTGTTAGACGTTATGATTGATCTTGCAAATGGAGGTATGA
>VHCC01000088.1 GCA_016882185.1 Candidatus Pelagibacterales bacterium
AAACTTGCTAAATCACTAAGTGACCATCAAAAACTTAAGGGTAAAAGTCTAAAATACTTTATACAAGTGAATATTTCTGGAGAAGTACAAAAGTCTGGCATCAGTCCAGATAATCTTACAGAGTTTGTAAATACTTGTAGATCCAATTTAGATTTAGATATAATCGGTCTTATGTGTATACCTCCTATTAACGAGGATCCGACAAACAATTTTAAAATTTTAGCAGATTTAGCTAAGAAGAACAATCTACAAGAGTTGAGCATGGGAATGAGTAATGATTATCTAAAAGCATTAAGTTGTGGAGCAACTTATATAAGGCTTGGAAGTGCAGTTTTTAACTAGCTTCTAACCAATTTTAATTTTCGTATCTGTATTAATGTTTTTTAACAAATATATTAAATTTTTTTTACTTATAGAAACACATCCTTTTGTTGGTTTGTAATTGTAATTAGCTATATGCAAAAATATAGCACTACCTAAAAATTTTTTGATTGGGTTGATATTATAATTTATGACTAAAAAAATATCATACATATTATCTTTTCTATATAATTTTTCATGGCTAAATTTTGAGGGTAGAGTAATTGGTTTATTGTAATCTTCTGATAATGGATCATCACACCAGCCCATATCTTTTTTTATTTTTATACAGGGCACATAAGTTAAAGGTTTTAAAGTTCTGTCAGATCTGTAATAACAATTTAAAAACTTAAATATTCCAACCGGAGTTTTAAGATCTCCTTCAAGCTTATTTTTTGTAAATCCATTTTTGCCAAATGAACATTTGTATTTAACTCTATTAAGAGTTAAAAATCCAGATTTAGAAATTTTTATCATTGAGTTATGTTAAGTAGTAATTTACGCATTTACGGATCTGAAATCTTTTATAGATTAATATATGATTTGAATCTTTTTAATAAAGTTTATATTGGAAAGAGTTTTATTAGTGAAGAAAATACAGTTTTGGTCGTATTTCCTAAAAACCTTTCAACTAATTTTTTAGAACCTTTTTATAAATCGAATTTACCTATAATTTTTATTTCGGATATTAAGGAAAAAAGTTTAGACATAGGGAATATTAATAATTTTTCAGTGTTTTTAAAAGCTCCAATCGAAGTTCAAAATTTTCTTGAAATATCAAAGATATTAATTTCTAAATTTAATTTTTTAAAGGCATCTCGGATTTTGATTAAAGATTATGATTTAAACTCTAACACTCGCTCTATTGAAAAAAAAAAGCAAAAATTAAAACTTACAGAGATAGAAGTAAAACTTATTCTTTTTATGAATGAATCAAAAGGATTTTCTAAGGAGGAAATTTTAGAAAATGTTTGGCAACAAAGAATTGATCTTGATACTCATGCGTTTGAAACCTGTTTGCATAGACTTCGAAAAAAGATGAAAGATAAATTTAATGATGAGAATTTTATTTACTTAAAAAATAAAAAGTATTTTTTATTATAATCTTGCTCCAATTTTTTGAATAATTCTAGATGCCATTTCTGTTCCTATATTAAGGCATTCTTTTAAGTTTTTATCTCTACTATAGCCATCTATAAAACCTGCTAAGAATAAATCACCAGCTCCCGTTAAATCTACTATTTTTAATTTTTTTTTTGCAACACACTCTTCAACTGTATTACCAAAAACTGTCATACTTCCTTTATCTGATCTTGTAATAACTACTAATTTTTTTAAAGTTTTGCAGAAATCAATAACTTTACCTAGGTTCTTTGTATTAAGTAAACTTAAAATTTCCTGTTCGTTAGCAAACACAATGTCAATATGATTTTTAACTAAATCAAAAAAATCAGTTTTGTGTCGTTCTACACAAAATTTGTCGGATAATGACATTACTTTTTTTTTTGAATTTTCAATTATTTTTTTAAATGCAAGCTTTGAGTCATTACTATCCCATAAATACCCTTCAAGAATACTTATGTCAGAGTTCTTTATTATGTTCTCGTCAATATCATTCTTTGAGATTGTTGCTGATGCTCCAAGGAATGTGCACATTGTTCGTTCATTGTCTGGTGTTATTAATACAATGCAAGTTCCCGTGGGTATTGTTTCCTTCTTTTTTTTATAACAAAATATAACTTTTTGATTTTTTAAATCTTGCTCATAACTTTCTCCAAGATCGTCATCATTAATTTTTCCTATAAAAGATGCACTATTTTGTAGATGTGATAATCCAACCATAGAATTTGCAACTGAACCACCTGCAATTTTTTTTTCAATTTTAATCATTGATAATATCTTGTTAAGTTCATTTTGGTTAATGAGTTTCATTGTACCCTTTATGAGTTGATTTTTTTTTAAAAAAATATCATCAACTCTACCTAAAACATCTATGATTGCATTTCCGATGCCAATAATTTTCATAGTTTTGTTTTATTTTTAAATTTACAAAATTTGTTTATCATACATTCAAAGCACAGAGGTTTTCTAGCTTTACAAGTATATCTACCGTGAAATAAGAGTTGATGATGTGACTTTCTAATATATTTTTTTGGTATTACTTTATGTAAATTTTTTTCAACTTCATCGGGATTTTTTCCACATGCAAGTTTAGTTCTATTTGCAACTCTAAAAATATGAGTATCTACAGCAATAGTTGGCTTTTGAAATGCTTCATTTAAAATAACATTTGCCGTTTTTCTTCCAACACCAGGTAATTCATAAAGTGCATCAAACGTATTTGGAACCCTTCCTTTATATTTATGTAAAATTTGTTTAGATAAGTTGTAGATATTCTTTGCTTTAGTATTATATAGTCCAATACTTTTTATTAATTTTTTTATTTTTTGAACACCCAGTTTAACAAAATCACTTGGTCTATAATATTGTTTAAAAATTTTTTTTGTAACATTGTTTACATTTTTGTCTGTACACTGTGCCGAAAGTAATACAGCAATGAGTAAAGTAAACGTATTTCTATAATTTAGGGATGTTTTCGGATCTGGATATTTTTTTTGTAGAAGAGAAAATAATTGATTAATATTTTCTCTTTTAATACTCATATTTTACTAAATTTTTAATAAATCTCTCATAGTATAGTAACCACTTTTTTTATTTTTTATCCAAATAGCTGCATTAATTGCACCGTCTGCAAAAAGATCTCTACTTTTAGCAATATGCTTAAGTTTTATAAGCTCCGATATACCTTCAAACTGTACAGTGTGTTCCCCAATGGTTTTACCTTTTCTAACAATATTAAAATTAATTCTATTTTTAAGATTTTTTCCTTTTTTATTAAGATGAATATTTCCTTTAATATTTTTAAGCTTTTTATTTTTTGCTGATGCAACTGCATTTGCAAGCATGAAAGCTGTTCCCGATGGATAATCAA
>VHCC01000089.1 GCA_016882185.1 Candidatus Pelagibacterales bacterium
AAGAACTTCAAATTTTAGATTTTAATAACATAAAAAATTTAAGGGCTGAAAACCTAGATTTTAATTTTTATTATAAACTAGTTGATTTGATTAAAAGTAGATCTTAATTCTCTTTCTATTTTAATTATTTTAGTAATCTGCTCAAAACAATTTTCTACATCTTTATTTACAACAATATACTTATAATCTTTCCAGTGTTTAATTTCATCCTTGGCCATTTTCATTCTTTGATTAATCAACTCTTTGTTTTGTTCTTCCCGTTTTTTTAATCTACTTTCTAAATCATCAATGCTAGGGGGCAAAATAAATACAGATACAATATCTAATGGCATTATTTTTTTGACTTGTTCTGTTCCCTGCCAATCAATATCAAACAAATAATCAATTCCTTTTGCTAAGTTATCTTCTATTGGTCCTTTTAAAGTAGCATAATAATTTCCAAATACTTTTGCCTGCTCCAAAAATTTATCCTGACTGGCTAATTCTTGAAATTTTTTAATAGTTACAAAATTATAATCAACTCCATCGACTTCATTAGTTCTTGGAGTTCTTGTGGTATACGAGACTGAAATTTTAAAATTTCTATCGCTTCGCTCAATTTTTTTAGCAAGCGTGGTTTTACCAGCTCCTGAAGGGGAAGATAAAATTAAAATTAAACCTCTCTTTGATTTTAAAATCAAAAGAACTACTTTGCGGGATTATTCTCGATAAATCTTATTGCATCACCAACTGTTAGGATTTTTTCTGCTTCTGAGTCTGAAATTTCAGAGCCAAATTCTTCTTCAAATGCCATTACCAATTCTACTGTATCTAAACTATCTGCTCCTAGGTCATCAATAAAACTGGCTTCTTCTGTAACCTTAGCTTCATCAACACCTAAGTGTTCTACGATAATTTTTTTAACTTTAGCAGCAACATCACTCATTTTTAAACTCCCTTAATTATTAATGATTCTTTCAATAAATGAATAAATTAAATAAATCAAGCCATATACATACCACCATTAACATGGATGGTTTCACCTGTAATATAACTAGAAAGATCAGATGCTAAGAAAATAGCACAATTAGCAATATCATTACCGTTGCCCAATTTTCCCATAGGAATATTTTCTATAAGTTTCTTTTTAAATTCCTCATTTATACTTTTTGTCATTTTTGTATCAATAAACCCTGGTGAAATACAATTTACTCTAATATTTTTTTTTGCGTACTCTTTTGCAAGACTTTTGGACATTGCAATTATCCCTGCCTTGGCGCTAGAATAGTTAGCTTGGCCAAAATTTCCAGTATGTCCTACAATTGAGCTAATATTAATTATAGATCCTGAATCTTGTTTCATCATTACTTTAATTGAATACTTACAAATCAAAAAAACAGCAGATAAATTAATATTAATTACTTTATTCCATTCTTCATCTGACATTCTAATCGCAAGATTATCTTTCGTGATACCAGCGTTATTTATAACTATGTCTAATCCTCCTAATTTTTCTTTGACTTCTTTTACTAACTCTTCAATCTTTTGATAATTTTCTAAATTAAAATTAGAAGTTTTAATTTTAGGAAAAATATTTTGAATTGTCTTAAGATTTTCGACATTCGTTCCAATCGTAAATATATCAGCTTCTAATTTATAAAAATTTTCTAAAATAGAAAGTCCAATTCCAGAAGTGCCTCCGGTGATAAAGACTTTTTTATTTTTTAAATTAATTAAATTCATTAAATTGGGTTATATTATCAATTGTAGTGGTTGTAAGTTCTTTTCCTATTCTTTTTATCATGCCCGTTAAAGCTTTTCCTGGTCCTATTTCAACAAAATGTTTTACACCATTTGTTTTCATAAAATCTACTGATTCTCTCCATTTAACATGATGGGTAATTTGCTTAGTAAGTAAAAAAGGTATTTCTTTAAAATTATCAATGGTCTTGGCTGTAACATTTGAAACAATATTTATTATTGGCTTTAAAAAATTTGTTTTTATTAAAATTTGATTCATTTTATCCGCAGAGGGCTGCATTAAAGCACAATGGAAGGGCGCGCTTACCGGTAGTAATATTGCTTTTTTACCATGTATATTTTTTAGATCCTCTACTATTTTATTAATTTTATCCTTATTACCACTTATTACTATTTGGCCTGGGCAATTATCATTTGAAATTTCAGCAATTCCTGTAATTGAATTATTTTGATTTATCAATTCATTAATTAAGTCAATTTCTGCTCCTAAAACAGCTGCCATGGCGCCAACATTTACGGGGACCGCCTCTTGCATTGACTTACCTCTTTCTTTTAAAATTTTAGCACCATCTCCTAAAGTTAACGAATTTGAACAGATCAAAGATGTATATTCTCCTAAAGAATGTCCGGCAAAAAAACTATAGTCTTTTAATTCATTTATTTTTTGTTTTCTTAAAGTTCTATAAATTGCAACCCCTACAGTCATTATAGCTGGTTGAGTATTTTCTGTTAGATTTAAAGTTTCAATTGGTCCATTTAGAATAATATCAGATAATTTAAATTCTAAAGCGTCATCGACTTCATGAAAGACTTCCTTTGCCTCACTAAACGTATCATAAAAATCTCTTCCCATACCAACATACTGAGATCCCTGCCCTGGAAATACGATTGCTTTCATAATTTTTTAATAGTTATAACAAAATTAATACTGTTGTATTAAAAAAAAAAAATTATATATTGCCAAGACTTTCTCGACTTTAATGTTAAAGTTGGGATGCTAATTAAAAGCAACCAAAAGTAAAAATGAATTATTACGAACACACATATATTGCTTCTCAAAGTTTAAATAATAAAGATTTATCTGATCTTCATCAAAAAATTGAAGATCTCATAAAAAAAAATAAAGGTAAAATTGAAAAAAAAGAGAATTGGGGTTTAAGACAACTAGCTTACCCAATTAAAAATTTTAAAAAAGGATACTACACAAATTTATATTTTTCTGGTGAGCCGGTGATTGTTCAAGAACTTGAAAAGATTGAGAGAATCGATGCAAATATTTTAAGGTTTATGACAATTAAAATAAAGAATGTACCAGAGGAAAATTCAGAACTAGTCTTAAAGGAAGATAATAAATAATGAAAAGAAAAAATATTAAAAAAACGAAAAAAAATAATAATTCAAATTTAATGCTTTTTCAAAAAGCAACTACTAAATTTACAAGAGACTGTCCTTTAAGTGGAAAAGATGCTCCTGTAATTAATTATAAAAATTTAAAATTACTTCAAAAATATATATCTGAAACTGGAAAAATGTTACCAAGTAGAATAACTTCTGTTTG